>JAJZEN010000121.1 GCA_021828545.1 Actinomycetes bacterium | reverse complement strand
GAAACGTTGGCGCAAGTGCGCGCGTGCGGCGGCGGCGAGTTGGGCCGGGTCATCGGTGAGGTCGTCGGGTGCCGCTAGGCCTGACTTTCCCATCTCGTCGAGGAAAATCTGGCGGATCTGGGAGCGATTTTTGTGGATCGCGGGTACCAAGATATGCGAAGGGAGGTCGTCGCCGAGCTGCACGATGAGTTCCGCCAGGTCCGTTTCGTAGGCGGTGATGCCCTGCCGCTCGAGAGCCGCGTTGAGTTCAATCTCCGCGGTGGCCATTGACTTGACTTTCACCACCGAATCCACGCCGGTGGCCTGCACCAACCCCACGACGATTGCGTTGGCCTCGGCGGCGTCGCGAGCCCAGTGGACCGTTCCCCCGTGAGAGGTGACATTCTTTTCAAGCTCTACACAGAGTTCATCGAGGTGGTCAAGCGCGTAGTCCTTAATTGCAGCGCCCGCACTGCGAAGCTGTTCCCAATCCGTGAGTTCCGAGACGACCTTAAGTCGTTTGTCACGAATGGTGGTTGTCGCATGCGCCAAATTGGACCGCAACTGGGTGTCCGCTAACGCAGCCTTGGCGAGGGTCGGGAATGGCAACGCTGTGTCAAAAACTCTAGACACGGGGCGACCGATCTCGACTGGCGAGGATTTCGGCGACGTGCATCATTCGCAGCCCCGTCTGCGCGCGTGACGAGAGTCCGCCAATGTGGGTGAGGCATGAATTGTCGAGTGCGCACACGACGTCCGCACCCGTCGCGCGAATGTGCGCTAGCTTGTCACGTCCCATCGCGACCGACGTGTCAGGGTTCTTGAGCGCGAACATTCCGCCAAAGCCGCAGCACTGATCCTCGTCATGGAGGGGCGCGAGGGTTAGACCCTCCACGTGGCGCAACAGAGCCTTAGGGGCCTCGTCGAGGCCAAGGACCCGTAGTGAGTGGCACGTCGGGTGGTAGGCGACCGTATGGTGGAAACTCGCCCCGACGTCGGTGACGCCGAGGACGTTAGTCAAGAATTCGGAGAATTCGTAGGTGCGCCGACCAATCTCTTCGAGTTCCTGGCCCAGCGCGTCGTCGCCTAGGGCGCGGGCCGACGAGACGTAGAGTTCACGCACTGTACCGACGCAGGATGCGGAGGGTGACACGATGATGTCGAATCCCTCGAAGACGTCGCGGAACCGTTGAGCCAAGTGCAGACCCTCTTGGCGATAGCCCGCGTTGAGGTGCATCTGACCGCAGCAGGTTTGATCACTCGGAAAAATCACCTCGTGGCCCAGGTGCTCGAGAACTTCGACGACCGCGCGCGGCGCGTCGGCGAAGAGGCCGTCATTCACGCACGTGATGAAGAGGGCAACTTTCATGGAATTTCCCTCCTTCTGGTCTATGGTCGCACGTCCGTCACACGCTCGCACTTCGCGTGTCGTGGTCAACTTTTGATTGTTGAGATTTTAACGTTTCAGTGATAGTACCCCTACGAGCGCGCCGTGTGCGAGTATCGACGGTAGGAGTGAGATCTCTTTGGGGGCGCCCCCCCGGAGGACGGTCAAACTCGCTGGCCCGGGGTGTAGTTTGTCCCCAAGTCAACGACCGAGTACCGAGAAGGATCCCGTTGGTATGAGCGAACATCGAAGTGAACCGATAGTGCCGCCCGGTCGAACTCGCCCCCTTGCGCTGGTGACCCTGTGCCTCGTGATGTTCTTGACCTTTATGGACATGACCATTGTCTCGGTGGCCTTGGGTAGTGTGCGTTCGACTCTGCACGCTGGCGTGAGTCAATTGCAGTGGGTGGTGAATGGGTATGGCCTGACCTTTGCCGCCTTCATGCTCCTGGGGGGCACTTTGGGCGATCGCCTGGGACGCAAGAAGATTATGTTGGCGGGTCTGGGCCTCTTCGCCGCGGGGTCCCTACTGGGGGCACTCGCACCGAACACGGACGTCCTGATCGCCGCGCGCGTGATCATGGGCATTGGTGCCGCCGCGTCGGAACCGGGCACGCTGTCTATCTTGCGTCAGATGTTCCCTGAACCCCACCTTCGGGCACGAGCCATTGGGACGTGGGCCGCAGTGTCGGGCTTAGCGATCGCGTTCGGACCAGTGATTGGTGGCCTGTTGGTCGCCGCGGACGATTGGCAAGGGGTCTTCTGGTTCAACGTCATCGCCGCCGTGATCGTGATTGTTCTCGCCGTGGGTAGCGTGCCCGAATCATCGAATCCGCAGTCAGAGCGGCTCGACGTTGGGGGCTTTCTGGCCGGTGCCTTGGGCTTGGGGTCCCTCACCTTCGCAATCATCTTGGGGGAGGATGAGGGATATCGCACCTCGGGTGTCGTGGGACTGTTCCTCGTCGGTGTGGTGGCCATGGTGGGATTCGTGCGTGTCGAGCGCCACGCGAAGTCCCCTCTGCTCGACCTGGAGTATTTCCGTTCGTCACGTTTCAGTGGGGCCATGGTCGTGGCCTTCGTTTTGTACTTCTCGATATTCTCAATCTTCTTCTTCACCGCGCTCTACCTCACGTCGGTCATCGGTTATTCCTCGGTGCGGATCGCGGTCGAATTCATCCCTATGGCGGTTGCCATGATCTTGGCGTCGGTCGTCGCCGGTCGTCGAGTCGCGCGAATTGGACCGCGAGCCCCCATGGCCGAAGGTTGCGTTATGGCGGGGGCCGGAATTCTCTTGTCGGCGTTGTTACTCGAAGCGGCTCACCCGTCGCTCTGGTTGATGGCGACCCTGGCCCTCGTTGGTTACGGTTTTGGAACCAGCGTGGTTCCCATGACGTCAGTCACGCTCGGCGAAGTGGCGCCCGAGCGTTCGGGAATGGCGGCGTCGGCCACGAACACCAGTCGCGAACTTGGTGCCGTATTCGGTGTGGCGGTTCTCGGTGCTCTGGTCAACGCGCAATTGACCGGAGCGCTCACCCATCGGCTCCGCGCCCTCCAGGTTCCCAAGAGTTTCTTCTCCGAAATCATCACCTACGTCGAAACGGGGGCGGCGCCCAAGGGCGTAATCGTCGGTAACGGTGCGGGCAATACCATCGAGGACCGGGTTATTCAGGCGGTCTACGGAGCGTTTCGCACGGGCCTCGAGCAGTCACTCGTGGTCGCCGGCGTCGGCATGTTGGTCGCGGCGACCATCGCGGTGAGGACCCTCGGTCCCAAAATCGCGACCCACGCGGTTGACGGTAACTACGAAATATAGGAGGGGTTGCCAACTGATGTCACACCTCGCCGCAAGACTGCGTAGCAATGAACGTAAGTGAGTGGGCCAACCCCCAGGGGATACATCCCCAGACCGCCTATCGGTGGTTCCGAGAGGGAACGTTGCCGGTGCCCGCGCGTCAGATAGGTCGGTTGATTCTGGTCGGCGATCTTGAAACGTTGCCGTCGCAACTGGG
>JAJZEN010000144.1 GCA_021828545.1 Actinomycetes bacterium | reverse complement strand
GACTCCCGCGAGGTCGAGGGTGAGACATTGGTCGTGCCATATTGGCTGTCGCTAATGAACGACGATGAAGACGTGTCGACCCGCTGAACCAAGCGTACGCACTCTGCGGACGCGAGTGGTTTCGACATTCAAGTGTCGGCCCATGGTGCCCGAGAATTGTTTGGGTCCCCGCTCTCGTTCGAGACAGCGATTCGACCCCGCCCGACGGCTCAGTCGAGTTGGCGTCGCCGGAGTTACCCGACGTCGGCCTGATTCCCCGCATAGGCGACCCGAGCGTCGGGGATTAGCCGATGGCTCGACCGATTCGACCGACGCGATGAGGGGACCCCGTCGCCAGGGCCGCGATCGAGTCCTCAGATTCGCGAAGTTCACCGCACCCGGCATGATTACCATCACGCCGGAGTGGTTGACCCTCACGGGTCACTCCCAGTGAATCGATCCCAAGAACTGCTCCGGATCGTCGCGATCGAACTCGAGCAGTGAGATGGTTGCCAGCAGGCCGTCGTGGGAGGTGGCCGAGATGGAGATATCCCCGAGGTCGAAGTCGCAGTCCTCTGATTCACACACGTGCGCCTCGCGCACCATGATCAAGGCCCCGGTCGCGTCACATTCGAAGAGCGAGGTGACCTCACCCTCGAGATCAGTGAGACGGCGGACGAGTCGGGTCACCTCGTCCCCCTGGAGTCGCACGCGCAATCTATCCAGGTTTCGACCGAAACGCACGTACGAGAAGTCGCCGTGGGTGTTGATGGCCACGTTGAACTCCTCTATCGCGAAGGCCAAGGGGTTCACCACGTGATTAGTCATCCTCACCCGCCGTCGCCCAGGCGTCATCGAACGAAACCGGGGCGGCCATGATGAGCGACGTCGCGGCCACTTGCAGTTCGAGGGTGGGCGCAGAAATAACCACGACGGTGTCACAGGTCGTCTCCTCGGTCTGGCGGTCGATGAAGCGGTCGAAAAGGACCCACACTCCGCGCCACGAATACAAGGCCGCCAATTCGCTTCCCGACTGATGCCACGCCGCGACCCGCACACCCGGTGAGTAGTGCAGGCTCATTCGCGCCCCTTCGGGATTGGCCAGTCGGCACACGTGAGTAAAGGAACCCGCGTGGGTATTCATCATGTCAAAGAGTCGTGCTCGACCAACGTCATATAACGCCTCGCGCAATTGCGACTTCTCCATCTCGACTCCTCTCGCGTCGTCCCCACGTGGGGAAACTCGAGTGTACGGGTGGGGTGACACAGTACCCCCCAAACCCCGACCTTGGGCCGCCTAGCCGATTTTGAATCCGCCGATGCTCATTCCCCCACCGTTGCCATTCTCACTCGTCGCGAGATATGGCGCCAGGGAGTGCGCGAGACCCGGGATGGTCATGGTCTGCAGGTAGATGCTGCCGGGTCCCGTCAACTTGGCCAAGAAGATGGTGTCCGCCCCGAACAACATGTTCTTGATTCCCTTGACCATCTGGATATCGAGTTGCACCGTCGCGTCAAAAAGTCCAATATGACCCGGATGCACCAGCATGGACTCACCGGCGGCGAGGTCGTAGGTCACGAGCTCCCCCGAGAGCTCGATCCACGCCGTCCCTTCGCCGGCAATTCGCTGCAGGATGAAACCGTTACCCGAGAAGACCCCCGCCCCCAGTTTTTGTTGGAACCCGAGATTCAGCGTGACGGCACTCGTCGCCGCGAGGAAACCGTGGCGTGACACCATGTACTCGCGTTGGGCGCTCACGTCGATCGCTCGAATACGTCCGGGCATCTTGGCGGCGAACGCCACCACTCCGACACCGCCCGGGGACGTGAACTCCGACATGAAGATCGTTCCACCCGCCACGGCGCGCTTAAAGACGCCCGCGAGTCCCGCGCCCCCGGCTCCGCTGGTGTGCGTCGACATGGTCACGCTGGGCGTCATCCACGACATCTCCCCACCCTGGGAGATCACCGACTGTCCCGGTTGAAGCCGTACCTCCAAGACGGGCAACACGGTGCCCAGGACCCGGTGCGCCACTCCCGTGCTCTCGGAATCCGAGAAATCCGGCAAACCCTCGTCGACGTGTTCGGCCATAAATACCCCTTCCCAGAAACCATCCTCGCCATTCCTACCACCACCCGTCAGCCACATCGACGACGAACCGCGGCGACGCGTGACTACCCGAGGACTCACAACTATTTCGATTCCGACACCTCGTTGTCACGACGAATAAATCTTCGCACCCTACCCTTCGCGCATGGCCTCGATCGATGACACCTCGCTCAGTGAGCGACGCGTCGTGGTGGTGGGCGGCGGCATCTTAGGTACCATGCACGCCTACTTCTGCCTCGCTCGCGGGGCGCAAGTCGTACAACTCGAGCGCGACCTCGTTCCCCAGGGCGCCTCGGTACGTAACTTCGGATTGGTGTGGGTGAGCGGACGCGCCGAGGGACGTGAAGAGTATTTGGCCCAGCGAGCGCGTGATCTGTGGGAGGACATATCGATCGACGTTCCGGAAATCAAGTTCCGCGCCAATGGTTCCTTCACCCTGCTCACCAGTGAGGACGAGGTCGAGGTCGCGCGACGGGCACTAGCGCGACCGAGTGCGACTGGTCGAGAACTCTCCCTGATGAGTCGCTCCGACGTCGTCGCGCGTAATCCTGGCGTGCGTGGTGAGTTTCTCGCGGGTCTGCACTGTGGGCGCGACGCCGCCGTCGAATCTCGTACTGCCCTCATCGCCCTTCGTCACGCCATGATCCGTACCGGGCGTTACACCTACTACGCGGGTCGAGAGATGGTCGCACTACGCGACCACGCGGTCGTCGACCACCGTGGAGTCGTACACGAGGGTGATCGAGTCTTCGTGTGCGTCGGCGCATCCGTGAGCGGATTCGCCCGCGAACTCTTCGAGACCGAACCCGTTCGCAGCGTTCGACTCCAAATGGCCGAGACCGCGCCCCTGATCGACGCCCTCACCACTTCGGTCGCCAACGTGGACTCGTTTCGCTATTACCCGTACTTTCGCGCCGACGCCCTCGCACTCCTTCCCGACCAGGACGCCACGGCGTCGCACTACGCGATCCAGTTGCTCTGTCAGCAGCGTTGCCACGGCGGCCTCACCATCGGTGATACCCACGAAAACGAGCGTCCCGGCGTCTTCGATTCCCCGGACCGACCGATGGACCTCATCGTGGCCGCGGCCCGCCAACTCATCGGACCGGGGATGCCGCGCATCGAACGCCGATGGACGGGCGTGTACCACCAAGTGGATCCGGTGCGCAGTGACGAGGTGTACCTCCGCCGCGACGTCCTCGACGGCGTCACCCTCGTGACGGGTGCGGGTGGGCGAGGGATGACACTCGCGCCCGTGATCGCCGAGGAGAGTCTGACTTGATCGAACT
>JAJZEN010000083.1:13296-14087 GCA_021828545.1 Actinomycetes bacterium | reverse complement strand
CGACTGCTCTCGTCGAGCCCGAAGAACTCGACCAGGAAAGAGAGAACTTCGGGACGGCCACACAGTCACGCCCAAGAAGTCCTAATCAACTGGGGTAAATCTCCGGGCGCCGACTTCTTCTCATTTCACAATTCACGGTGACGACGTGGTTTGCTTCCTCACGATTGATCGTCTCGACGTACCCCGCTCCCGGACGGTTCGCCCGGTGAGTCGAATACGGCGTGGTGCAATTCGTCGCAGACCGATATGTCGTACCAGGAATAGAAATGGTCACGACCGTGGCGCTGCGCGTCGAGATGGTCGGGGTGTCGGGCCCACGTCGCGTGCGACGCCGCGTCGCGAAAGCGAACGATGGTCACCCGCTCACCGTCACTCGCGACGTAGAACTTCTGATCGACGAAACCGTCGACGGCCCGCACGAGATCGCTCATCTTCTGTGCCACGGCGGCGTACTCCTCTTCTACGCCCTCACGCAGGCGACTGCGAAAAACGGTGACGATACTCACCCGACCAGTATCTCAAACTTCGGTCACGTTCGCACGACCGCCCCAACGTGACCGAGAGCGACATGGACTATGGTTCCGACTCACCCGACCTTCACGTCGAGCCAACCAGGAGTCGCGTGCTCCGAGGGTCTCGATCGCCGGCCCCTCGATGAACGACGTAGTTCGTCGAGGCGGTGTCATTCGACCGACACGGGAGTCGGTGGGACGGCGCGATCCCGGAGGAGCGGGGTTCGCGGGAGGAAGAGCGCGGGGACAATGCCGAGGGCGCACGTGCCGCACGACCAC
>JAJZEN010000083.1:0-13286 GCA_021828545.1 Actinomycetes bacterium | reverse complement strand
GACCACCAAAACGAGTGGCCGAAGGCCCGGGCGATGGCGTCAAGTTGGGTCGGCGTGGCTCGCGCGACGCCATTTTGTAGGGCCGCTCCCGCGCGAGCACCGAGGTGTTGGGTTATTTGAGTGTCCAGCACGACGGCGAAGACGGCCACTCCCAGGGACCCACCGATCTGGCGCAAGATATTGGTCGCCGACGTAGCCTTGGGGACCTGTTCGTGCGACAAGTTCCGGTAGGACGCCGCAATGACGGGCATCATGCCAAAGCCCAATCCGATTCCTCTCACGAACAGGGCCAACGCCAACAGGTAGTAACTGGTATGGGCGCCCACGGTCGTGTAGAAATACGTGCCCAGGGCCAGGAGTGCCATGCCAAAGGCCGCCACGAAGCGCGGTCCGTGTTTGTCCGACAGCGACCCCGCGAAGCGCATCATGAGCGCGGCACCAATACCTTGGGGCGCCATCATTAGTCCCGCCCTCCAGGCCGCGTCGCCGCGATCGATCTGGTAGTACAGCGGCAGGAGGAACATCGTTCCGTAGAGAGTGACGCCAGTCAAGAAGATCCCGACACTGGCGAAGCTAAATGTACGATCGCGAAAGAGTCGAAGATCAATCAGTGGCTCGGTCGCTTTGGTCGAACGCACAATAAAACCGAGAGTGAGTATGGCGCCGGCGATGAGGCTGTACCACACCGAGTGCCCGTGGAAGCCGCCAACGACGCCGACCTCGGATAACCCGTAGACGATCAGGGCGAGACCGGGAGCGAGGAAGGCGAAGCCCGCGAGGTCGAAGCGATACCTCCCGTCACCCGGAGTGGGAACTAGGTACGAACGCGATAGCCACAACGCCACCAGACCGATCGGCACGTTCACGATGAATATCCATCGCCACGACGTGTTGGACACGATCAGCCCACCCAGGACCGGCCCGAGGATTGGGCCGAGTAATTGGGGGACCCCCACGATGCCCATGACCTTGCCCATGCGCTGGGGACCCGCGGTGCGCGCCATAATCGCTTGACCGACTGGCATGATCATCCCACCACCGAAGCCCTGGAGAACTCGAAAAACGATGAGACTATCGGCCGACCAGGCCAGGGCGCACAACGTCGAGCCCAAGATGAACAGCGCGAGGGAGACCATGTACACCCGCTTCGCACCCAGGCGGTGAATCGCCCACCCCGAGAGGGGAATCACGATGGCCAGGGAGAGTAGATAGCCCGTTGTCACCCACTGAATCGTGCTCACCGTCGAATGGAAGTCAATGCTCAGGGTGTGAAGTGCGACCGCCACAATGGTGGTGTCGAGAATGGCCATAATCGTGCCGAGTACCACCACGACGGCGGCGCGCACCAACTCCGGTTCGAGACGTTCTCTGGTGGTGGCCATTGACATGAGGTTCCTACTTGCTTTGTCGCGACGTGTTTCCCCCGGGGACCACAATACGGGGCACCGCGGTGACGTCGTGCGCCGCGAGGCGAGAAGCACTCAGTCGCATCCCTCACGAGTTCCCTCCACCCGATGAGCTCGGACATCCCTCTCCCACCGAGGAGAATTGAATATCATGAGGGCATGGGTGAGCCACAACTTAATGCGCGCGGTCGCGGTATTCCTCTGGACATTATTTCTCGCGTGGCGTCGCGAAACGGAATGCTCGAGTCTCTAGCGCGCGCGAACAATGTGATCGACATTCGTCACTTGGAACTCGTGGACTTCGTCCGCGTCTCACGGGCTCTGGGCGCCGACTGGCGTCAAATCGGCGAATCACTTGGGATGAGCCCTCGCTGGGCGTGCAAATTCTACGGGCGTCGCGAGAGTTCCTCCGCAGCACTGGGCTAGAACGATTCCACCTCGTCGGGTCCGCACGAGCACCAACGTGATGAATCTGGGCCTCGCAACGATTGCAATTTCGGGCTCCTGCGCCGCTAGACCCTCGCCACCACCACAAATCGCTAAAGGCCACGTCGCTTCGCGACGCCGGAAAGGTTCGGCGGTCAAACCTTGACCGCCGCCTCGGTTGCGACCAAGATCGAGGCGCCCGCAACTAGAGGAGCAAGGGCCGCAGCACCGGCTGTGCCCACAAATCGGGATCGTCCCAGTCCACTCCCGGCACGTCCACGTAGAGCTCTATCTCGTTGCCATCCGGGTCCACGACGTAGAGGCTGTGGGTGATTCCGTGGTCGGTCGCGCCAAGGATCACGACGCCATTCGCCCGTAATGCTGACTCGGCCTCGCGAAGCTCGTCGTCGCTGTCACCAATCTTGACACCAAAGTGATACATCCCCACCCGTGGACCCGCGGGTAGTGGCGCCGCGCTCGGGCCGACTTCGATGAGGAGTAGTTCGTGGTGTGTTCGACCACCCGGGGAGTTAAAGGCTGCGGCCGCGAAGGGTAACTTCGCCCGTGAACCGTCGAAGATTGGCCGCCATCCCAGTACATCGCGGTAGAAACCCGCCGAGACGCTGAGGTCGCGCACGTAGAGGACCAGGTGACCCAGTTCTCGTATCTGCATACCACCCCTCATAATCGCCAACCGGATCAGGCTAGTCATTACCGGTCACCACCGTGACCATCCTCAATCCATCAACGCGCGAAGATGTGACGCCACCATCGTCCACTCGGTGTCAATGATGGAAAACATCGCGCTGTCACGGTACATCGCCTCTTCCCCCACGACGAGAGAAGGTTGCCAGTGTCGCAGGACGCCTTCAAAGGTGGCACCGAGTCGCGCAATCGCCACCTTCGATTGCTCATTACGATTATCGGTCTTGAGGTCCACTCGCGTGACGCGCCAGTCCTCAAAAGCCTGGCGTAGCAGCAAGTACTTGGCCTCCGTATTTATCGGCGAACGTTGCGCCGACGCCGACAACCAGGTGCCTCCAATCTCCACCGCGTAGGGCGTAGTCTCACCGGGTCGGGTCCGCAGCGTTAGATACCGCGTCATACCCACCACGCGAGATCTCTGCAGGTCAATTTGGACCAACGGGACTGTCTCGCCGGATTCGTGCTCGCCCAATAGCGCCCCCACGTGGATTCCCATCGCGGTTGCACCCTGGGGCACCTTAGTGAAACCATAAGACGCACGATCTTCGCTCGACGCGCGAACGAGCGAATCGACGTGGGCGTTCGAGAGTGGCTCGAGTCGTACGTGTCTGCCGATCAACGCGTCAACGATAAGTTTGTTGACCATCGTGAACTCCTCTTCCTATGCGGCACTCCCTCGGCCCGCACAAGTCGTCGTCGAGGTGGCCCCATGATAACGAGCGATCTCGCTACTCTTGACGAGCGAGATCAGCCCGAGGGTTCGCCACTCTCTGATGCGAAGTCATCGGCAGTTCTAAAGGAGTCGCGGTGAAGCGAGTCGCCCTTGCGCTAAGAGACATTAGCGACTCCCGAGTTTAAGTAGAAGTGACTTCTAGTCCCGAGTTCCAAAGCCAAATTGGAAATAGTCGGCCGTTTCGTGAACTTCTACGGTGAGCCCAACTCGCGTGCACTTCTCCACTAGCGCCGCCGCAGTCCAGAAGTTCTTGATGATGGTGAACTCTCGGCCATCATCGAGACGCCGAGTCATCAATTCCTCGTCCCTCGAGGGGAGCACGTGGTCTACTGCTGTGCTGGTGCTCTCCTTGCGGGCGTCCAAGAAGAACACCGTTCCGCCGGGTCTGAGCATTTTCACAATGTTAGAAAGGAATTCATCAATACGACCGACCGGAATGTGACTTATCCAGAAGCAGAAAACCACCGCATCGAATTCCCGCGTGGGGTGCCACTCAAAAAGATCTGCCTCAATGTAGGTGACCCTATCGGCGCGGCTGCCCAATCGCTGCCGATTCAGCGTAATCATTTCGCGGGAGGAATCTACTGCGGTGAGGTGGGCGACCCGAGTGCAAAGTTCTTCGGTCCAAATTCCCGTTCCCGGAGCTAGTTCAAGAACGTTCTTCTCGTCAAGTGAAAGAGCCCGGAGCGACTGTCGCACTTCGTGCACCTGCTCAAACCAGCGTCGTGTGGCGTCCTCGCCACGGTCATAGCGTCCAAGGCGCAAGAACCATTCGTCGTACTCAGGCGCGCGCGCTCGGTAGTAGTCCTTCTGTTCGAGCAGCGCATTGGCAGTATCCGCATTACCCAGCACGCGAGAATCCTCTCACGTGTCGTCTTTCTCCGTCAAGCCATGTGCCAATAAACATTGGTCTAGCGTTTTTTGGTAGAAGTCAATGGAATTTACGAAGCGACCTGGACCCTCTTGACGATTGGCATTTTTGAAGGGAGTCGGTCACCGTGAAGTCTCATCCCCTCAAGATGGAACTGAATCGCGTCGCGCATATTGATCTCGACTTCCTCTACGGTCTGACCGGTCGCGACGCATCCGTCGAGCCCTACGACGTACGCACTAAAGTTGGAGCCCGCATCCTCGATCACGATGGTGTACTCGGTCATCTGGGCTTCCTTTCCAGTCCGACCTGCCTCACAATGCTAGCGAGAGTCATTTTGGCGACGTCGTCGCCCAATGCTCCTGGAACTGTCACGCAACCCTCTTTGGTCGAATGATGAAACTGTCGATGACTTGCGCGCTGGTGGCTGAGGAACCAACCTTCATCCTCACGTTCTCGAATGATCTCACGAACCTTCACAACTACACAACGGTCGTTCGAAGGAGATTTCAAGTGAGACTACAGACCATGCGCGTTCTGCAACTGACTCGCGTCTGTGGCAGCGACTATCAGCCCTGTGGCCCGTCGAGGCCAAACACATTGCCAAATGGGTCGATCAGTTGAGCGATCGAACGCGAAGCGCTATTGGCGAGGGGTCCTCGATGTAACAGCGCACCTTTCGACTCGGCTCGAGCAATTGCCGCTGCATGAGCTTCGACCCGTAGATAGACAACCGAGCTACCGCCGACGGGGTTCTTAGTTGCGTCAGCGGGATGGAACCCAAATTCCGTATCGCCGACATCGAACCATACGAATCCGTCTTCAAACGACACACGGTCAATTGGGCACTCGAGCAGCTCCGCCCACCAATATGCGACCACCTTGGGCTCTTGCGCAAAGATTATCACTGATCGCACTATCGAGGACGTACCTCGACGCTACCTGGCCACGCGCGAATCTCTCAGAGATTGAACCTGTAAACGTTGGTCTCGCGCTGGACAAAACCTACCCGTCGATATAACGCGTTCGCCGCCTCACGCGAAGGACGGCTCGTCAAATCTACGGTCGTTGCACCACTTTGCTTGGCGTGCGCGAGTGCGCTCGTCGTTAAGAGCGCACCAACCCCTAGACCTCGAGCATCGGCGTCGACCACCACGTCCTCGATCCAAGCGCGAATACCAGTGGGAATACGGAACACCGCCAGCGTCAACATTCCCACCGTCCGTTCTTCGTGACGGGCGACGAACAACGTAATCGCACTCGACTGCACCGCATCGCGCAACTCCTCCAGTGTGAGGGCCGGCGCCGAGGACGAGAGTTGGGGCAAGAGGTGATTAACTTGCGTAAGCAGTTCCTCGTCGACGACCTTGACGATATGAACTTGGGTCACTTGTCTCCTCTCCACACCGGTCTACGCATGTCGTCATAGAACACCTCACTTTTCTCACCGTCGATGATGGCGAAAATCTCTGGCGCCCAGCGCTCCGATCCCAAAGTGTCCGCCGGTAACTCGTCGCGAGCGAACCATCCGGCGTCCAGACATTCGAGTTCATGGGGTTTGAGGACGCCCCCCACGGGGCGACAAAGAAACACCAGCGAATACAGCGGCACGCGCGACACGCCTAGTTGCAACCCGTCGAGAACCCCAATGAGGCGTACCGGTTCCACCTCGATGCCCGTCTCTTCGCGGACTTCCTTCACCACGACCTCGGGTGCCGAGTAACCCACGTCACACCAGCCCGTCGGATACAGCCACACACCAGAATCGGCGCGCTGAATCAGGAGCAACTTACCCTCATCGTTGACGACAGCGGCGCCCACGGCAACCTTGGGGGTGATGTAGCCCGACACACCGTCGCCGAGCTCCTTCATCCATTCGATGACGTGATCGTCCGCCGCGAGAGCACCATCACGTCCCTCGTCGGCGCAGGCCTTGATATCGCCCGCGATATGGAGGATCTCCTCGTACCGTTCTCGTTCGAACTGACTCTGCGTGAAGCCCAGCCCCGTTCGCGCGACGCCGGCCAACGATTCCGCCCACCGACGCATATCTCTTTCAGAGGCGGAAACAGTCACGGAATGAGGCTACCTTCGCGCTAGGCCAGCGTCGCGTCGAGGACTTCGTCCAGCCCCCCGACGAGACCCGTATAGAACGGCCCAAAATCGGCGTAGAGGGTGGACGCTTCGTCAAACCGCATTGTGTACACGCAGTCCTTCAAGTCGTCGGGACGCACCGCGAACAGCGTGACTCCCCACTCCCAGTCATCGAGACCCGTGGATCCTGTCACCACCTGCAAGACACGACCCTTAAAGTCTCGGCCCGACTTCCCGTGTTCTCGCATCAATTGCTCGCGCTCTTCGAAGGGTAAGGCGAACCAGTTTTTCTCCTCGCCTCGGCGCTTCGACATGGGGTAAAAGCAAAATGCCTTCATGTCCGAAGGGGGCAACGTCGGGTAGAGACGGGCGTTCAACATCTCCTCGGGCATTCCCAGCGCGTACTCCGAGACCTCCGTCACCGAGACGTAGGACTCCGACACCACCAGTCCTGCCGCTTGCACCTTGGACTGGAACTTACGGAGCTCCCAGAGATCCTCGCCCAGCACCATGAAGCACAGATCAGCCTTGGCCCCCATGATGGCCGTGGTCACCACCTGCAGGCCCGCCGCCACCGCCTCGTCGCACGCCTGGTGCACGACGTCACGATCGATGGCGTGCTCCACGTGGCAAAACAAGTGCAGGACATTGAGCCCGCGAGAGGGAGTGAGAGGTGTTGTGGTCATAGTCCCATGATAGAGAGCCACCCCCAACGACGAAACCGCGGGGCCCGAGGCCCCGCGGTTTCGTGCTGACAATGCGGAGGGTCTAGTAGTCGTCCATACCGCCGCCGGGCATCGCCGCGGCTTGCTCTTCGGGCTTGTCGACAATGACGCACTCCGTCGTAAGGAAGAGTGCCGCAATTGACGCCGCGTTCTGCAACGCTGAGCGCGTCACCTTCGCGGCATCAATGACACCGGCCTTGAGCAGGTCCTCGTACACGTTCGTCGCTGCGTTGAGTCCCTCGGTGGGTGTCGCCAGGTTGCGAACCTTGTCGACGATCACGCCGCCCTCAAGACCAGCGTTGACCGCGATCTGGTTGAGGGGGGCCTCCACCGCCTTAGCGACCATGCGAGCGCCCGTCGCCTCATCGCCGCTGAGACTATCGGCGAGGGCCCAAATGGCCGTCTGGCTACGTAGCAACGCGACGCCACCGCCGGGAACAACACCCTCTTCGATAGCCGCCTTGGTGGTCGACACCGCGTCCTCGATGCGGTGCTTCTTCTCCTTGAGCTCGACCTCCGTCGCGGCGCCGACCTTGATCACGGCCACTCCACCGGATAACTTCGCCAGACGCTCTTGGAGCTTCTCGCGGTCGTAGTCCGAATCCGTGTTCTCGATTTCAGCCTTGATCTGGGCGACCCGACCCTTGATCTCGTCCTCGGTACCCGCACCTTCGACAATGGTGGTCTCGTCCTTGGTCACCACGATCTTGCGTGCTTGACCTAGCAACTCGATGGCGGCGTTCTCCAACTTGAGACCCACTTCCTCGGCGATCACCGTGGCGCCGGTGAGAATGGCGATGTCCTGAAGCATGGCCTTGCGACGCTCACCGAATCCCGGAGCCTTGACGGCGACCGATTTGAAAGTACCGCGAATCTTGTTCACCACCAACGTGGCGAGGGCCTCGCCCTCCACGTCCTCGGCGATGATCAGCAGGGGGCGACCCGACTGCATGACCTTCTCCAGCACCGGCAGGATGTCGCGAACCGACGTGATCTTGCCGGAGACCAACAACAGGTAGGCGTTCTCAAGAACGGCCTCTTGGCGCTCGGTGTCGGTGGCAAAGTACGGGGCAATGTAGCCCTTGTCGAAACGCATACCCTCCACGAGGTCCATATCCATTCCAAAGGACTGACTCTCCTCGACGGTAATCACGCCGTCCTTGCCCACCTTGTCGATGGCGTCAGCGATCATCTGGCCAATCTCCGCGTCCGCGGCAGAAATCGATGCGACCTGAGCAATCTGCTCCTTGGTGTCAGCGGGCTTGGCCAAGGCGTGCAGTGACGCAATGGCGGCCTCCACTGCCGCTTCGATACCCTTTTTCAAGGACATCGGATTGGCTCCAGCGGCCACGTTCTTCAAGCCCTCGCGAACCATGGCCCACGCCAAGACAGTGGCGGTGGTGGTGCCATCACCCGCGACGTCGTCAGTCTTCTTGGCTACTTCCTTGACCAGCTCAGCACCGATTTTCTCGAAGGGATCCTCGAGATCGATGTCTTTGGCGATGGAAACACCGTCATTGGTGATCGTGGGAGCTCCCCACTTCTTGTCCAAGACGACGTTGCGGCCCTTGGGCCCCAAGGTGACGCGTACTGCGTCGGCCAACTTGTTCATTCCGCGCTCGAGCGAGCGACGGGCTTCTTCATCGAAAGCGATTAGTTTCGCCACGGCGATTCCTCCTAGTGCGACTGCACCGCTATTGGTGCAATGTCAATATTAGCACTCTAAGGGTTCGAGTGCTAATACGGGTCAACCACCCGCGACCGCCGGCACCAGGGAGACCGTTGTTCCTTCGGCCAGGACGGTGTCGAGCCCCTGGAGGAAACGTACGTCCTCATCGGCGACGAAGACGTTGACGAACCGGCGCAGTGCCCCCTTGTCGTCGAGCACCCGAAACGCGATGCCCGGGTACGCGACGTCCACGGCCACGATGGCTTCTCGCACCGTCGTGGCATCAACGGGGACCTCGCCCACGCCCCCCACCAGGGTGCGCAGTTGACTGGGAAGTCGGACGATGACGCTCACGAGGCACTCACTAACTGGTGAAAGCGCAGGGCGTCCTCGGCCGCGGCGAGAGAGGGGGGAATGGTCGAGGACACCGTCGCCGTTTCGACGATGGCGTCCAGTGTCTTGAGTCCGTGGCCCGAAATGATCGCCACAATGGATTTGTTGGGATCAATCGTTCCGCGACGCACCATCTGACGCAGTGACGCGATGGTGACGCCGCCAGCGGTCTCGGCGAAGACCCCTTCAGTCTGAGCCAGAAGACCGATGCACTCGAGAATCTCCTCATCGCTGACCGATCCAATATCTCCGCCGTGGCCTCGCACCTCGTCCAAGACGTAGGGGCCGTCGGCCGGATTACCAATGGCGAGCGAGCGCGCAATGGTGTTCGGTCGTTGCGGCGTCACCACGTCGGCTCCCTCGGAGAACGCCGTCGCAATCGGCGAGCAGCCAGTGGCCTGCGCGCCGAAGAGTACCGGTTCGGCGCCGTCGACCAGCCCCAATTCGATGAATTGACGAAACCCCTTGGCCACTTTGGTGAACTGAGATCCTGACGCAAGAGGCACGACCACCTGGTCCGGTGTCGCCCAGCCGAGTTGTTCGCAGATTTCAAACGCAAGGGTCTTGGACCCCTCGGCGTAGTAGGGGCGCAAATTGACATTGGCGAAGGCCCAGTCGGGGTGCTCAGCAACCAGTTCGACACATAGTCGATTCACGTCGTCGTAGTTACCCTCCACCCCCAGAACCGTGCCCCCGAAAATGGCCGTCATGGCAATCTTGGACTTCTCGAGGTCCGAAGGGATGATCGTCACGCTCGGCCACCCAATGAACGCGGCGTGCGCGGCCACCGACGTGGCGAGGTTGCCCGTCGACGCACAGGCCGCAGTGGTAAAACCCAATCGTCGCGCGCTCGAGAGGGCGACCGAGACCACTCGATCTTTGAAGGAACCCGTCGGATTGCGAGTGTCGTCTTTCAGCCACAACTCCCTAACCCCCAACACCTCCGCCAGACGAGTCGCGCGTCGCAACGGCGTCCAACCGGCACCCAGATCCACAGGTTCCGACCCGGGATCGGGCAATAGCGCGCCGTAGCGCCAAATGGATTTCGGTCCCGCCTCAATAGAGGCGCGCGTGACACTACCTCGAGCGGCGGCTAGGTCATAACTCACCTCGAGGGGTCCGAAGCAAAACTCACACGAGTAGCGAGCTTCCGCCGGGTAAGCGGTGCCACACTCTCGACATAGTAGGCCGGTTGCGAAACTCATATCTCCCTTTTCATCGTTCGGGCTTTGGCACCTGGTGTGACAGGGTTACTGTGACTCACACTGGTTGTCGCGACTTCATCGGGCCCGCCCCTCAGTCGCTCTTGATGACACTTCTATTCTGCCGTCATAGGTTAGTGGTGTCAAGTGCGAAGTGCAACGGTCTTCCCATAGCCTGTTCCCATGACGAGCGGCGGTGCACCGTGGACACTGTCGCGCGACGATATTGACGTCGCGGCAGTGCGGCGGCGGGCGGCGAAACCCGACGTCGCCGTGATTATCCCGGCGAAGAATGAATCCACCACCCTCGGCGCCGTGATTGACGCCGTCACGCACGACCAAATGGTCACCGACGTGCTTGTGGTCGATGATCATTCGAGCGACGATACTGCGTCGGTCGCCCTTCACCACGGTGCGCGCACACTCGAACTCGAGGGTCCGTCGGGCAAGGGAGAAGCACTCAACGCGGGATTGCGTGCGACGTCGGCCGACATCGTCGTCTTCCTCGACGCCGACGTAATCAATCCCGGGACCGACTACGTCGCTCGGATGGTCTATCCCCTGCTCCAGAGACCTGATATCCACCTGGTCAAAGGTTATTACGTACGACCGTTGCACGACATGCCCAGCGGCGGCGGTCGCGTGAATGAACTCGCGGCTCGCCCCATTCTTTCCCTGATCTACCCGGGTCTCGGCGAAATTCGCCAGCCGCTCGCCGGAGAGACGGCGGCTCGACGAGAGGTCCTCGAGGCACTCCCACTGGAATCCTCATACGGGGTCGAAATCGCGCTGTTGATCGACGTTGCCCTGAAATTCGGGGTCGGATCCTTATCCCAGGTTGATTTGGGAGTTCGACGTCATCGAAATCGACCGCTTGAGGAGCTCCGACCCATGGCCGTGCAAGTACTTCGCGCCGCCCTCGAACGCTTCGGCGTCGATCTTCCCGACCCGAATTAAGAATTGACGTCGGGACCCAACAGAACAACTACGTCGTCACCCGCGGCGCCCGCGACGGGCGTTGCCGTGCCGAGCGGCTTCGCCGCCGTGGCGGGAACGCCGATTTCCGAAGCGATTTCCGAAGCTGCCCAGAGAAAGTTCGGGTGGTAGTAAATCACCGTGGCCGTCTCCGCGGGTCCGTTGAGACGTGGCAGCGTGTTCCAGCCAAGAAGTTGCAATTTCGTGGTCCAGACCCCCGCCAGTCCCGAAATTGTCGTGCCGTTGGCCACTTGCACGCTGACCTGGGACTTGGGCACCGTTGTCTGAGTCGACGCGCTAGCGAGGGTCGTGGTGGTTCCAGAGGATGACGGACTCGACGTCGTGGTGTGCTTCGACGGCACGTGTTTGGAGTGAGCTCGCAACGCCACAAAGGTCGTCGCGACGAACAGGACAAGAATAATGAGGACCACTACCAACGACGGCTGGTAGTGCGAACCGCTCTTGGGAGATTTTGATGATTCTCTCTCACTAGTCACCGGTACAGACTAATAGCACCGCCAACCCGCGGCCAGGTTCGCCGAGGCTGGTGTCGGAACGCGTCCCCAGTTTTCACTAACCTAGGTTTCTCCCCGCCGGTGTGGCGCAGTCTGGCAGCGCAGGCGATTTGTAATCGTCAGGTCGGGGGTTCGAATCCCTCCACCGGCACTCGTATTGTCCCGTCCTATTAAATCGGCAATTCAGGAGCCGCAGGGCATAGAGAGGGGAAGTTATGCCATCACACTGGAAACACGCCGGGTTGCGCCGACGCGAACAGTTCCTATTTCGGCGAGACGTTTTCACGTGCTTTGCCTTGCCCTTGAATCTTCAGACCATCCAAGAATGACGGTCGTCCATGGGCGTCACGATTTACTATTCGGCTAGGCGACATCAATGGACTCGGTTAGGAATTTGGCGTTGCTGTTGCAGCGTCCTATCGCGGTTCAAAAAGACTAGAAACGAGATCTCGCGTACCCTAACGACGTTGGCACGATTCCCGCAGGTGAGGGTCGACGCTCCAACTCGGCACTGGCGTCGTGTCGCAACGTAGATATCTTCGCCAACTAACTTGAGCGGCTTATCGGCCTGGACATCTGGAAGGGACTCCTACGAGCTCGCTGACGAACAGGCCAATAATTATGCGACCTCGCTCGCGCAGTGGCTGCACTTGGTCGCTTCGGCAGGTAGATCAGTCGACAGACACAACGGGCACTTTTTGGTGGCAGGTGGGGGACCGAACACAGAAGTTCCCATGCGAGCCATGTAAGAGCGATAGGGCACCACGAGCACGAAGTAGATGACGGCCATGAAGATGAGGAAGTAGACCAGTGCCGAGATGAACACTCCGAGTTCAATTCGTTGACCATTGACGGTCCAACCGAGTCCCGCGGAGGAATTGCTTCCCTCAGCGGCGTTGACCAGCGGCGTGATGATGGAATCCGTAAATGACTTAATCAGAGTGCTAAACGCTAAGGCCACGACCAAGCCCACGGCAATGACGATGAGCTCCCCCTGCATCAGAAAATTCTTAAAACCTTTGATCATAACTATCCTCATTCCTTTTCTATCTGACGGATATCACATCTTGACTTTCGCGTGGCGAATTTTCCACTCACCCTGCAGAAGTGCGACGAAGGCGACATAATGCGACACTTGAGTCACCACCTCATAGTTATTGATCAGGGATGATAATTATCTCATCAGCTTCCCGCACGAGCTTCTCTCAGTTGAAGAAGGTGGCAATCGACTAACTGTGGTGACGGAGTGATGACGTTTTATGATCGTACGAAGTCACATCAGAGCGGCGTACGTAGCGGATACCCTCCTTTTAACCAACAGTGGGCCACAATCTTCGGAGTGTCAAATTTCGCTACACTGTCCCTCCGCCACAACGGCAGTCATATCTTCGACGGAGTCCACGTCAACGTCCCTTCACACTTATCGTCGTAGGAATCATTCTGTTCTTTCTCGTGGTGAATCCCATGGCAAATCCCCACACGCCGAAGCAGTCTGAACCGTTGCAACCGAGTGAGTTCTAGTGAGTCCACTCATGCTGCACTCCTCACGGAGTTGTTCGGCCCGACAGGTGT
>JAJZEN010000102.1 GCA_021828545.1 Actinomycetes bacterium | reverse complement strand
CGCGATGGCGGTGTTCTCTGAGGTCCGGGGCGTGCGAAAGCTCGCCAGGGTCTGCGTGGAGAGTTTCTTGGTGGCCCACAAGCGCGTCTCTTCGTCACAGTCGCCGTAGAGGGCGGGCGCAGCGAGTTCGAGATCGAGATCGAGAAAGTCATCCTGACGGCGGATCGCGTCGTCCAGTGGCGCGCGAAGCCCGTACTCGCGCGTCACGTCCGACGCCGTTTGGCCGAGGCGCGGGACCAGTCCCGCGATGTAGACGATGCCGCTGAGCCCCTCGATCTTGGGCGCCGCTTCGGCGACGACGGCGCCACCGTAACTATGCGCCACGAGCACGACGGGTCCCCGATCGCGACAGAAGCGACGAAGTTCCAACACGTCGGCCATCATGTCCACCGAAGGGTCACCGGTGGCCGTGCTCGCCAGGTCGAGGGCGGCCCAGGGCAGGGCGCGGCGATCGAGCTCGTGGCCGAAGCGATCCCAGCACCACGCACCGTGCCACGCGCCGTGCACGAGGACGAACCGTGGACCGTTCACGGGCGCGACCTCGTGGGTTCCTTGTCGTGGGCGCCACCGCAACTCTCACCACTACTGAACTCGAGTGCGTCGTCACGGGACATAGCTCAAATTTTAGGGGCCACAAGGTTGCAATGACGTGACTCTTGGGTGAACAAGGTTGGTAAAGGATTCTTAGGAATCTGCGCGCATTTTCTTATCCAGACGTGAGCGAGACTTTGTTAGCGTGAGATGCCGCTCGCGCCCGCGAGAATGCGGTTGAAATTCCAGAAAGTCCCGACGTGACTCACGAGATTACCGGTTCTCACCCGGCGTCGTCGACGCCTCACGCACGTCGACCAGGCCGTGGCGTCGGCGTGCTGTCGCGGCTCGTGGTGGCGATAGTGATGGTGTCGACGGTGCTCGTGGCGGGCGCCTCGAGTGTCGTGAACGCGTCGTCCATTTCGAGGATCAGTGTCGGTCCGCCGTCATCGTGCCCGTGGATCTACGAGAACCTTCACCACAGCGCCACCGCTCAGCAGATGGCCGCGCAAGTCGTCGCGCGCATGACGCCCTGGGAGCTGGCCAATTTCGTGGTGTTGGAGGCGGCCCCGGGTATCGAGAACGTCAACGTGGGCGTCCCCCAACTCTGCCTGCCCGCCCTGACGCTCGTCGACGGCCCCAGCGGCGTCGGCAACGGGGCCACGCGCGTGACCCAGTTCCCGAGCGAACTATCGGTCGCCGCGAGTTTCAACCCGACCACGGCGCGTCAGGTCGGCTTCGCCATGGGCCAAGAAGCCCTCGCCAAGGGGTACGACGTCCTCCAGGGTCCCGACCTTAATTTGGTGCGTACTCCCTTCAGCGGCCGCGCGTTCGAGACTTACGGTGAGGACCCCTTCCTCGCCAGCGTGATGGGCGTCGCCGCCATCGAGGGTATCCAGTCCACGGGTGAGATGGCCCAGGCCAAACACTTGGCCGCCTACACCCAGGAGAACGGCCGCGCGCGTCTCGATCAATTCGTGAGTACGCGCGCGCTAGTCGAGCTCTACGATGCACCCTTTCGCGCCGCGGTGCGCCGAGCGCACGTCGCTTCGATCATGTGCGCCATGGGTTCGATCAATCGGGTCAACACCTGCTCGAGTCCCTGGCTCTACGCGACCCTGCGCCGCTGGGGATTCCACGGCTTCGTGCGTAGCGACTACGCGGCACTCACCGCATTGGCGCCCGGGTACCGTGCCGGGATCAGTCTGGTGAAGCCCGCGTCAGCCGACCAGGTCCTCAACGACCTCTCGACGCACTCGCTCTCCTTGTCCGCGCTGCGCCACGCGGTGCGTGCGGTCGTCGCCCAGATGTTCGCCTACGGTCTCGTGCTGCACCCGCGCAGCCTCGCGCACGGCGCTCTCGCCACTTCCGACGTTCACGACCTCGTGGCCCTGCGCGCCGCTCGACAAGGGGTCGTGCTCTTGAGGAACCAGAACGGCGTGCTGCCCCTGGTCGACCACGGCACCTTGGCGGTCATCGGCGTCGACGCCCGCGAGGGTGTGACCACGCGGGGGGGCGGGAGTTCGGGCGTGCGCGCCTCCTCGCTCGAGACTCCGCTCGCCGCGCTGCGTAAGATCTTGCCCCACGTGCACATCCTGTACTCGCCCGGCGGACTCAACGGAATTGAGTTCGACCCCCTGAAGAAGAGTGACGTCACCGCGGGCGTCATTCCACCACGTGAGTTGCCCATCGCCACGCCGCGCCAAGCCGGTAAGGGCGACGTGGCGATTGACATTGCCCCCTCGGTGACCGCGGCGGCCCTGACGGCCACGAGCCCAGGCAAAGGTGAGGGCTGGAGCCACTGGAACGTCACCTTCCGCGCCGAGAAGACGGGGAACTACGTGCTGGGAATCAACGACGTCGGCGACACCTGGCTCTCGCTCAACCGTCACGTCATCTTGGCGGACCGGGGGCTGCACGGTCCCAGCCCTCAATCGACGTCGATCTACCTACTGCGCGACCATAGGTACACGCTGCACACGGTGTGGTTCGCGGTGAGCGCCAAGACGATACCGAGCTTTGGCATCGATTACATCCAGCCCGAGATCAACGCGGCGGTGGCGGTGGCGAAGAGGGCGCACACCGCGGTGATCTTCGCCGCCAACTCATTGAGCGAGGGCGCCGATACGCCGTCGCTGTCGCTGCCGGCGGGACTCGATGCCCTCATCACTGCGGTGGCCAAGGTGAATCCGCGCACCGTGGTCGTGCTCACCACGGGCGGCCCCGTCCTCACGCCCTGGCGCACGCGGGTGGCCGGTGTCCTCGAGGCCTGGTACGCGGGTCAGGAGGCGGCCCCGGCGATCGCCCAGGTACTGGCGGGCGTCGTGGACGCCTCGGGTCGGTTACCGGTGACGATGCCCGCCTCGGCCACGCAGATCCCCGCGGGCCGGGCGCCGCTCTACCCCGGGATCGGGGGGGTCGTGCGCTTCGGGGGAGTGCGGGCCCTGGGTTATCGCTGGTACGAATCCAACTCGGTGACGCCCGCCTACCCCTTCGGCTACGGACTGAGTTACACGACCTTCGCGCTCAGCGGGGTGCGCGTCACGTCGGGCGCGCCGGGCGTTCACGTAACCCTGCGCGTGGCCAATACCGGTCGACGCGCGGGGGTCGAGGTGGTCGAAGTCTACGTGGGGTACCCCCGAGGTCTGGGTGAACCACCCCAGCAACTGCGTGGCATCGGTCGAGTCGATCTCGCCGCGGGTGCGTCGAAGGGTCTCACCATCTTCTTGCCGCGCAATAGTTTCAGCTACTTCAACGGTCGAGCCCTGGTCGTCGCGCACGGTACGTACAGCGTCAACGTCGCGACGTCGTCGGCCGACGTGGTGGCGAGTCAGTCGGTCAGTCTGAACTGAGTCGCGTCGCGCGAGGACGTGCGCGTGAAGCAGTGGG
>JAJZEN010000133.1 GCA_021828545.1 Actinomycetes bacterium | reverse complement strand
GCTCATCAATAGTCCGAGCATCAGCGCCCCGGCGTCGCCCATGAAGAGCTTGGCCGGGTGAAAATTATCACGCAAGAATCCCACACAGACTCCGAAGGTCAAGGCCGCGACGAGCGGTCCGACGTTCGTCGAGGGCAAGAGGCCTAGGTCCTCGAGGCGCAGTCCGTACACGCACAACGTCCCCGAAGCGATCGCCACGATCCCCGCCGCGAGCCCGTCCAAACCGTCAATGAGGTTTACGGCATTGGACAGTGCGAACACCCATACCGCCGTGATGACGGGCAGGATCGAGGGACCCAGCACGATGAAGCCGGCGAAGGGGAGTTTGAGTTGGTACATGGTGCAGCCACTGAAGTACAGGATCGTCGCGGCCAGGACTTGACCAGCGACTTTGGCGGGGGCACTCATCTCGCGAAAGTCGTCCACGACGCCCACCGTGAACATCACGCCGGCGGCGAGCAAGACGCCGAACATCTCGTGGGAGGATTCGATCACCGCGCGAGTGGTGGGGAGCACGAAGGCGGCGACCACCGCGACGCAGAGGCCCAGGAACATCGCTCCCCCACCCCCGTAGGGGGTGACCACCTGGTGCACCTTTCGTTCGTCGGGTTGGGCGCTGTAGTTCACCGCTAGCGCGATGCGCCGCGCCGCCGGGTTAGCGACGAGCGTGACGAGGGCCCCTACGAGCGCGATGATGCCGTAGGTGCCCAGTGAGCTCATTGGTTACTTCGTGAAGTTCGCGTAGGGATTGAACGCGGCGCAGAGCTCTGCCACGTCGCCACGCACGCCCTCGATAACCGTGTCGTCGTCGCGGCCGCGCAGCGCGCGCGCCATCAGAGCGGCCACCGCGGCGAAGTCGCCCTCCTGGAGACCCGCCGTCGTCTCGGCGGCGGTACCCACCCGCAGACCCGACGTCACGAAGGGACTGCGCGGGTCGTCGGGGATCGTATTTCGATTGGTGGTGATCCCGGCGCGGTCGAGCACCTCTTGGGCGACCTTGCCCGTGAGCTGCGCGTCGAACTCGCGGAGATCCACCAGGACCATATGGTTCTGCGTGCCCCCCGAGACCATGCGAAAGCCCTCGCCGGCGAGAGCGGCCCCGAAAGCCTGGGCGTTGGCGACCACCTGGTCGGTGTACTGCGAGAAGGATGGGTGAGCGGCCTCGCGAAACGCCACCGCCTTGGCGGCGATGACGTGTTCGAGCGGACCCCCCTGCTGACCCGGGAACACCGCCATGTCGATGGCCTTGGCGTGCTCGTCGCGACACAAGATCGCGCCCCCACGAGGACCGCGCAGGGTCTTGTGCGTCGTGAAGGTAACGACGTCGGCGTAGGGCACGGGATTGGGATGCGATCCGCCGGCGATGAGACCCGCGACGTGCGCCGAATCGAACATCAACAGCGCCCCGACCTCGTCGGCGATCTCGCGGAAGGGAGCCGGATCGATGCGGCGCGCGTAGGCGGTGGCACCGGCGACGATGAGCTTGGGTCGGTGCTCGAGCGCCATCGAGCGCACGTGGTCGAAATCGATGAGCTCACCGGGGGTCGCCGGGTCGTCATTGCGCGGCGTCACGCCGTAGGCGACGAATTTCCAGATCTTGGAGGTCATCGACGCTGGGGACCCGTGAGTGAGGTGCCCCCCCTGATCGAGTCGCATCGCCAGCACCGTGTCACCGGGCTCGAGTAGCGCCTGGTACACCGCCACGTTGGCGTTGGCGCCCGAATGCGACTGCACGTTGGCGTGCTCGGCGCCGAAGAGTCCCGTGAGGCGACGTCGCGCCAGGTCCTCAATCTCGTCGACGATGCTGTTCCCCCCGTAGTACCGACGGCCGGGGTAGCCCTCGGAGTATTTGTTGGTGAGAATCGATCCCGTGGCGGCCATGACCGCGGGTGAGGTGAAATTCTCGCTCGCGATGAGTTGCAGGGTGCGAGTCTGGCGGGCCCACTCCCGGGCCAGCAGGTCAACGAGCTCGTCGTCGTTGGTGATGAAGGCGTCAAAGGGAGAGCTCACGGGGAACCTTTCTGGGCGCTAGGCGCGTTGATCGAGTTGCGACAATTTGTCGAGTCGGGCGAGGTGGCGCCCGCCGGCCGGTTCAGCACCCAACCACGCCGCCAGGGCGTCGCGCGCGACCGGCGCACCGATGAGTCGCGCACCCAGACACAGAACGTTGGCGTGGTTGTGCTCTCGCGCCAGGCGCGCCGACGTGACGTCGTGCACCAGCGCCGCGCGCACGCCGGGAACTTTGTTGGCCGCGATGCTGATACCCACCCCCGAACCACATACCGCGACGCCGAGTCGCGCGACGCCACTGACCACGGCGTTGCCCACGGCCGTGCCGTAGTCGGGGTAGTCCACTGAGACCAGTGCGTCGGTCGTGCCCAGGTCGAGCACGTCGTGACCCCACTCGTGCAGCGCGGCCGCCAAGTCGGCCTTGAGGTCATACCCGGCGTGATCCGCTCCGAGCGCGATTTTCATACCCCTACCCTAGTGGTCTCCGCCGGGTGATTCGGGGCCGAGATGCGCCGCGATCGCGTCGATGGAGACCGCCCCACGACGACGCACGCGCCAACCCGTGGCGTCGAGTTCGACCACGGTGGACGCCACGCCATCGCACACCCCCGCGTCGATCACGCCGGCCAGCGGCGCGGCCCAGGCCGTGGTGAGCACCTCGGCGGCACTCGTGCAGGGCGCGAATCCGTGTTGATTCGCGCTGGTCACCGCGAGGGGGCCGCAGCGCGCAATGACCGCGTCGAGTTCCTCGTGTCGCGCGTGGCGCACACCCACGGAGTGGGTGGCGCCGACGCGACGTGCTAGTTCGAGGGGAGCCCCCACGACGATGGTGAGCGCCCCGGGCCAAAAATGCTCCGCCAGGCGTTGTGCCGCGTCGGACCAGTGCACCCCGAGGGCGACGAGATCCTGGAGGGATCCCACGAGAATCGGGAGCGCAACGTCACTAGGGCGACTCTTGATCGCGAAGAGTCGCGCCACGGCGTCGGGGTCGTCCAAGCGTGCGGCGACCCCGTAGACCGTGTCGGTCGGCACGGCCACGGCGTCGCCGCGGCGCAGCGCCGCCACCGCGTCGTCGCGGGTCAGGAGTCTCACGCGCGACGCCGTGCCACGAGGATACGCGGGTGCCCGCCGAGGTCGTCGAAGCCACGCACGTCGACGTAGCCACGTTCACTCGCCAGTGAGACCAGGGCCGGACGATGCGCGTGGCCGTGTTCGAGTACCAGCGATCCCCCCGGACGCAACCACTCGTTCGCGCCACGCACGATCCGCGCGAGGTCCGAGAAGCCAGCGACGCCGTCTTCGTCGGGCGAGACCAGCGCACCACGCGGTTCGTACGCCAACACCGGGTCGAGGTCCGCCCACTCGGACTGGCCCACGTAGGGGGGATTCGCCACGATGAGATCGACGACCCCGCGCATCGCCGGGTCGAGTTGGTCGAACCACGACGACTCGACGAAGCTCACCGCGCCGAGTTCGTGTTTGCGCGCGTTCGCGCGCGCCACGGCGAGCGCGTCGGGTGACACGTCGACCGCCACCAACGTCGCGTCGACGGCGCGACGGCGCAGTTCCTCGAGCACCGCGAGCCCGATCGCCCCCGAACCACACCCGAGGTCGAGAACGAGGGGCGAGAGCGACCCCGAGGCAAGCAGTTCCCCCAGCGCCACGTCGACCAGCTCTTCTGTCTCGGGACGCGGCACCAGGACCCGCTCGTCCACGTCGAGGTCGAGTGAGCGAAAGGGCCAGTGGCCGATGACGTACTGCAACGGCTCGCCCTCCAGGCGACGTTGCGCCGCCCGTCGCAGCCCCACGGAGAGACCGGCGTCGCCGGGAACCGCGAACTCCTCCACCAGCCAGCGCGCCTCGCGTCGCTCGAGGCCGAGCCCCACGAGCTCCGCGACACGCTCGAAGTTAACGTCCGTCACTCTCGGCCAATTGGCGAGCGCGTTGATCGGCGAGGAGCGAGTCGATATAGGGATCGAGGTCCCCGGCCAGGACGGCGTCGAGGGTGTAGGCGGTCAGATTGATCCGGTGGTCGGTGACGCGATTCTCCTTGAAGTTATAGGTGCGAATCTTCTCGCTGCGCCCGCCGCCGCCGAGTTGCGAACGCTTCAAGTCGCCGAGTTCATTGGCCTGGGCGTCTTGCGCCGCCTTGAGGAGTCGCGAACGAAGCACGATGAGCGCCTTGGCTCGGTTCTGGATCTGGCTCTTCTCGTCCTGCATCGAGACCACGATGCCGGTAGGTAGGTGGGTGATGCGCACGGCGGAGTCGGTGGTATTGACACTCTGGCCCCCGGGGCCCGACGACCGGTAGACGTCGATCTTGAGTTCACTCGGATCGATCGCGACGTCGACCTCTTCGGCTTCGGGCAAAACTGACACCGTCGCCGAGGACGTGTGGACCCGACCCTTGGCCTCGGTGACGGGCACGCGCTGGACTCGGTGCACGCCGGCCTCGTGGGCCAGTCGCGTCCACGCGTCGTCGCCCCGGATCAGGTACGTGGCTTCGTCGAGCCCCCCGTGATCCGACTCGCGCTCTTCGACCACCTCGAGCTTCCAGCCCCGTAGCGCCGCGTAGCGCCGGTACATCTCGGCGAGGTCACCGGCGAAGAGATTCGCCTCCTCGCCACCTTCGGCGCCGCGGATCTCGAGGATGACGTTACGCCCCTCGTTGGGATCGCGCGGCAACAGCAGGGTCTCGAGCGCCGACTCGAGATCGGGCAGTCGAGCCTCCGCGGCGTTCATCTCCTCACGCCAGAGTTCACGGTCGTCGCTACTGGTCTCGTTGAACATTTCGCGCGCGGTCGCCAAGTCCTCCTGGGCGGACTTGAGTTGGATCCAGACGGCGTTGATCTCGGCGAGTTCCTTGTGGCGACGTGACAAGTCGCGCAACCGCGTCAGGTCCGAGGCGACGTCGGGTTGAGCCAAGGCGACCTCGACGATGCGGAGTTCGCTCTCGAGGTCGGCGAGGGTGTCGTCGAGTGAGCGCACGAAAGGTGGCGGCTCGCTGGCTTACGCCTTGGGAGCGCGCGCCTTGTTGGTCTTTTGCGCGTAGCGGCGCTGAAAGCGCTCGACGCGGCCACCAGTGTCGACCAACTTCTGCTTCCCGGTGAAGAAGGGGTGACACTCGTTGCACAATTCGACCTTGATTTCGGCCTTCGTCGACTTGGTCGTGAAGGTGTTGCCGCACGAGCACGTCACGTGGGCGTCGATATAAGTGGGGTGAATGGCAGTCTGCATGAGTGCTCCTTAGTGCGGATGACGAGTTTAGCGGATAATCACGACGTCGGTGCGGGACCGCGGGCGATCTCCGAGAGGAACTCGTCGTTGGAACGGGTGGACTTGATCTTGTCGATCAAAAGTTCTAATCCCGCGGCCTCGCGTCCCTCCGACGCCAGCCCGTTCAAGACGCGCCTAAGTTTCCAGACCTGGGGCAAGACGTCACGGTCGAAGAGCAGTTCCTCGTGGCGCGTCGAGGATCCGTTGACGTCGATCGCCGGGAAGAGGCGTCGCTCGGCGAGTCGTCGGTCGAGCTTCAGTTCCATATTGCCGGTTCCCTTGAACTCCTCGAAGATGACCTCGTCCATCTTCGAACCCGTCTCCACCAACGCCGAGGCGAGGATGGTCAGTGAACCACCCTCCTCGATGTTGCGCGCGGAGCCGAAGAACTTCTTCGGCGGATAGAGCGCCCCGGAGTCGACACCGCCGGACATGATGCGGCCAGTGGCCGGCGCGGCCAAGTTGTAAGCGCGCGCCAGGCGAGTGATGCCGTCGAGGATGATCACGACGTCGCGACCCTGCTCGACGAGACGCTTGGCGCGCTCGATGCAGAGTTCGGCCACGTGGGTGTGCTCCTCGGCCGGTCGGTCGAAGGTGGAAGCGATCACCTCGCCACTCACGCTACGACGCATGTCGGTCACTTCCTCGGGACGTTCGTCCACGAGCAGCACCATGAGGTGCACCTCGGGATTGTTCACCTCGATCGATTGCGCGATCTGCTTCATGATCGTGGTCTTACCCGCCTTGGGCGGCGAGACGATGAGCCCTCGCTGTCCCTTACCGATGGGGGCGAGCAGGTCCACGATGCGCGGCGTGAGGTCGGACTTGCCCTCGTTGGAGGCTAACTTGAGCTTCTCGTCCGGGAACAGCGGGGTCAGGTCCTCGAATCGGGGTCGCAGCCGCGCCACCTCGGGGTCAAAGCCCGCGACGGTGTCCACACGCAGTAGCGCCGGGTACTTCTCGTTGGAACTGGCGGGACGATACCCACCGGCGACCACGTCACCCTTGCGCAAGTGGTAGCGCCGAACCTGATTGATCGAGACGTAGACGTCGTTGGGTGACGCGTGGAAACCCTTGGTGCGAAGGAAGCCGTAACCGTCATCGCGCAAGTCGAGCAAACCCTCAATCTCGACGAGATCACCGCTGTAGGGCTGGTCGGCGTTGGGCATCGCTTCGCCGAAGCGATCGCGGCCGTTGCTACCGGTATTGCGGTTGCGACGATTGCGACGATTGCGTCCGCCGGGTTCATTGGTGAAGTCGCGGGGTTGGCGTTCGCGCGGGGAATTCCCCTGGCGATTACTCGACACGTCGTTGGCCGGGCTCTCCGTCGTCGTCGAGCCGGCGACGCTCGTCGCCACCGGGGGCGTCGCGCCGTTAGCGACCGCGTCGCCGACGGCGTCGCGCTCGTTCGACGAGCCCCGAACGCTCGAGGAACCGCGTTCGCTCGAGGAACCGCGCCGCGCGCTAGGGGCCGAACCTCCCTCGCTCGCGGAGCTCACGAGCACCGGGGCCGGGGTGTCGGCACTGAACTCATTGAGCAGTGATTCGAAGTCGTCCTCGGGCGTCGCCACGGTCCGTCGCGAACGCACGGCGCGCGAAGGGGCCTTGGGACCGTCGCCGACCGACGTCGAACCCATGATCGTCTCGATCAACGTCGCCTTGGAGGCGCGTCCCGACACGTCGGCGCCGGTGAGTTTGGCGATGGCCTGAAGATCTTCGCGCGACTTGGACTCCAGGTCCGATCGATCAGGGGTGGTGGGCTTTACAGCCATACATTAAGTCCTCTCTCGCCACGTACACGCAGAAAAGGTGGGTGTCGAAAAAACGGGAAACGTCGTAAGTGGAAGAATTCCGCACATCGGCGAAGGGCCGGACGTGAACGACAAATCTCAGTGTAGCCGACCGTGACGCGAACGCAAGCATGCTCGCCGCGCCCCGTCAGAGTGTCATGAAATCGTCATGCGCCGCGACGACCCCTCACGATCGCACCGATGTACTTCGCGTGGATCCATTGAGCTCGTCCAACAGGGCCGGTAACGTCGCGTCCACGACCAACGGCATGGAACTCGTCGAGACGGCCGTGTCGGGATCCTTGAGCCCATTGCCGGTGAGCACACAGACCACCGTGGAATCGGCGGGCACGCCAAACTTCACGATGCCCGCGACCGACGCCGCGGATGCGGGCTCGCAGAAGATCGATTCATAGCGCGCCACGAACCGGTAGGCGTCGAGAATCTCGTCGTCGGTCACCGCGCGAATATCCCCGAGGGACTCGTGAATGACCTCGAGGGCGGGAACCCAACTCGCGGGGTTACCGATGCGAATAGCGGTGGCGATGGTCTCGGGATTGGCCACGGGGTGACCCAACACAATGGGCGCCGCGCCCGCGGCCTGGAATCCCCACATCTTGGGCAACTTCTGGGCGTGGCCCGCGAAGTGGTACTCGGTGAAACCCCGCCAGTACGCGGTGATGTTACCCGCGTTGCCGACCGGGATCGCCAAGACGTCGGGCGCGTCGCCCAAGACGTCGACGATCTCGTAGGCGCCCGTCTTTTGGCCCTCGATTCGGTCCGGGTTGATCGAATTGACAATGGTGATCGGCAAGTGTTTGGTGAGCGTACGAGCCAGGTCGAGCGCCTGATCAAAGTTTCCACGAATCTGCAGGACCTGGGCCCCGTAGACAATGGCCTGAGCGAGTTTACCCATGGCGATCTTGCCCTCGGGTACCAGTACCACGCAGTCCATACCCGCCTTAGCGGCGTACGCCGCCGCCGCGGCCGACGTGTTGCCGGTCGATCCACAGATGACCGTCGTCGCTCCCGCCGCCTTGGCCTTGGTGATCGCCATGGTCATGCCCCGGTCCTTAAAGGATCCCGACGGATTGAGTCCCTCGTACTTCAGCCACACATTGGCGCCCACCCGCTCCGAGAGCCGCTCGGCGAAGATCAGGGGAGTGTTCCCCTCCTGAAGAGTCACGATTTCGCTCACGCCCTCGAGATCGAGCCACTGACCGTACTCCTTGAGCAGTCCGTTCCAGCCGGTCACGCGCCACCTCCGTCAATTACGCGAATACACGCGCCGATGGAGTCCACCGCCGCCAACTGGTCGAGCCCACGCAGCGTCGAGGTCACGTCGCGCGCGCGCGCGGCGTGCGTCAAGAACGCGAGTCGGGCCTCGTGAGCGAAGCCGGACTGCTCCATGGACTGGATCGACACGTCGTGCTGACCGAACACCCCGGCCACTTGGGCCAGAACGCCCGGCTCGTCGCGCACGTCGATACTCAAGTAGAAAACGCTCGACAGGTCCCCCGCGTCCACGCTCACCAGTCGGTCATCCACCGTGAAGGGGATGTCGTGGCGTCCGGCCACCCGATTACGCGCCGCGTGCAACACGTCGCCCAGCACCGCGGTCGCCGTGGGCACACCGCCCGCACCCTGACCCAACCACATCAGGGGGCCACTCTGGTCGCCCTCGATGAACACCGCGTTCATGGCGCCGTGCACGGCCGCGAGCGGGTGCTCGAGGGGGATCAGCGCGGGATGAGTTCGCCGTGAGATCCCGCTCTCACCGACGCGCTCCACCACGCCGATCAATTTTATGACGTAGCCCGCGCGCCGGGCGAATTCGACGTCCACCGACCGAACGGTGCGGATGCCCTCGCGCGAGATCGGTTCACCGTGCAGGGCCGTACCGATGGCGAGCGAGGAGAGGATCTGCACCTTCGCGGCGGCGTCGAAGGCCTCGACGTCCGCGGTGGGATCGGTCTCGGCGTAGCCCAGGCGTTTCGCCTCGTCGAGTGCCTCGTCGTAGCCCCAACCTTCGCTGGTCATTTGGGACAAGATGAAGTTGGTCGTGCCGTTGACGATGCCCAGTACCCGGTTGATCTTCTCACCCGCGAGCGAGGTGCGCAGCGCGCGGATGATCGGAATGGCGCCCGCCACCGACGCCTCGTAGAGCAGGTCGGCTCGATTGTCGTTGGCGAGCGTCGCCAATGCCGTCCCGCACTCGGCCATCAAGGCCTTGTTGCCCGTGACGACGGACGCGCCGCGTCGCAGGGCCGTCTCGATCCAGGTCCGTGTGGGCTCGATCCCCCCCGCGAGTTCGACCACGATATCCACGTCCTCGCGCGCCGCGAGAGCGAGAGGGTCCTCCACCAGGAGTGACGAATCAATGCCCGAGCGAGGGCGCGACGCGTCGCGCACCGCGACACCGACGATCTCGAGCGTCGCGGTCGCCGCGTCCACCAGAGCCACGCGTCGCGTCTGGTCGTTCAAGAGTCGCACGAAGGCCCGACCGACGTTGCCCGCGCCGATCACCCCGAGTCGCACGTGCGCGGTAGTCATACTTCAAGGCTAATCGTCGTCGTGGGGACCACTTTTACGCTTCGAGCCGGGCCAGGTCGTCAAAGGTCTCGCGCCGCAGCACCAACCGTGCCGCGCCGCCACCGACGAAGATGACCGCGGGGCGCGGCACGCGGTTGTAGTTCGAGGCCATGGAGTAGCCGTAGGCACCCGTGACGGGCGTCACGATCAGACTGCCCACCGCCGTCGTCGCCGGAAGCCACGCGGTATCGATCAAGACGTCGCCACTCTCGCAGTGGCGCCCCACCAGTCGAACGCTACGAGTACGCGCGGCGCGCGGCGTGGCCACGTCGAAGGCCTCGTAGCCCGAACCGTAGAGGACCGGACGGGGGTTGTCGCTCATCCCCCCGTCCACCGCCATGTAGGTACGTTGGGTCACCGGCTTGACGGCCCCGACCGTGTAGAGCGTCACGCCCGCCTGGGCCACGATCGCCCGACCGGGCTCGGCGGTGACGCGCACCGCGACGTCGAGCCCCGCCGCGCGCGTCGCGACGCGCACCGCCTCCCCCCACTGGGTCAGCGACTTCGACGACTCCCCCGCAACGTACGCGACACCGAGGCCGCCTCCGACGCAGAGTTCGTCGAACCCTTCGCCGGCGATGAAGTCCACGAGGATCTTGACTTCCTCCTCGAAGCCCGCCATCTCAAAGATCTGCGAACCGATGTGCGCGTGCACGCCGTGCAGCGTCACGTGCGCCATTGCTCGTAACTCGTCAATAGCCCGACGGGCGTCACCCGACACCAGGGAGAAACCAAACTTGGTGTCCTCCTGCCCGGTGCGGACGAATTCGTGCGTGTGCGCCTCCACCCCTGGCGTCACACGAATCAGACAGTCCAGGGGCTGCTCGGGCGAGACCAGTGTCGCCAGGCGCGCGATCTCGTCGAAATTGTCCACCACGATGCGGTGCACCCCCACCTCGAGGGCGTGTTCGAGCTCCGAGGGCAATTTGTTGTTCCCGTGCACGATCACCCGCGACGCCGGGACGCCCGCTCGCAACACGAGGTCGAGTTCGCCACCGGTGGCGACGTCGATGCACAGTCCTTCATCGTGCGCCAGACGCGCCATCTCCCCACAGAGGAACGACTTCGACGCGAAGGCGACACCGTCGTCGAAGGCCGCGACGGCCTCGGCGCAACGCGCCCGCAATGTCACCTCGTCGTAGACGAACAAGGGCGTCCCGTAGCGCGCCGCGAGATGGCGTAACGAGACGCCGCCAATCAGCACGTCGTCGTCGAGGACCTCAGCCGTATCGGGCAATAACGCCGTCAGTATCGACTCAGCGGACACCGCACACCCGTTCGCTTCGCGCCACTGGGCACCTTCGTCGCTCAGCGGAAGGAGCAACGGCCCCCGTGGCGGGGGTATCCGTCGTACCGATGAGAAGAAAACCCACCGATGCCACCGGCGTCGCCGCGAGGTGCTCTCGAGCGCCACTCCTCAGACCATCTGGTCGGACACCGCCCGACGATGTCGCGGTCAACCGCCCCGTGGGCGGCTCGTGGGCGGGGTGTCTCCTCGACCCGCGGGTACACTGGACCTCGAGCTGCCGTCGTTCAATGGATAGGACTCCACCCTCCGAAGGTGGTAATCGGGTTTCGAGTACCCGCGGCGGCACTAGCAATGACATACTGGAACGTTATCGTTTTGCCTAAAGTCCTTTCTGTGACAGGCTCACTCGCTGAGGCCCGCAGACCTCTTGGAACTGCTCGAGATCCTGCCGTGGACGTCGGTACGGTTCCTCGGAGACGGTCGTCGCGCCAATCGAGTCTTCGCTCTGATACCCGACCGACCGAAATGAGGCCGCTGATAGCCACCCGAGGCAGGTTGATCACCCCCTCTCGCGACGCTGAAGGCCACGGACCCGCGCACCCTCCTCCAGCACCTTCGCTGGAAGGAAAACGTGAGACGACCCATTCGCCCTCGGTCCCTTAGTGATCTCAACCTCCCAATGGGCGTGCGGCGACGACCCCACGACCGACCCGACGACGCAGACGTCGCTCGAAGAACGCCACGCGCCGTCGGGTAACGGATACCGGTCGGCGCCCGAGTATTGGCCGTACGGCCACGAGAACAAAGTGGAATCGAGGAGCTTCGTCGTTCGATCCTCTCGGTACTGCGTCTCGCCGCCAATGGGCGCGACACAGTCGTGGACACTGGTACACGCCACCACGGGAATGTCCGGCCCTTGACCAACGACGCCGAACGCGTGAAGCGTTTCTCACGATGCTGCTCCCGACAGCGGATGAGACGAGGTCATGATGTCGTCTCCCGCCGTCGCCAAAACGTAGAGTCCCGGGCGCCACGTTACGTCCGGAGTTACCCCAGGCACACGGGCTTTCCTGCTCTCAATCCCCCATGGGGTCGGATGAGTTGAAGATCTGACTCGGCGTCGGAGTAGGGCCCGGACGTGGGACAGTGGTGCTCGCGGCGTCAGCCACGCACGTCGTCGCGGAGGCGCACGCCACGCGGTGGACATAATCGTCGGGGGCCGCGACACTTGTGCCGCCTTCCAGCAGGCGCCGCCTGCGGGGTCCCGCGAGGTCAAGACAGCGATCGGACACACCACCACACCGAAGGTCGCCGATACGCGCGCCACGCCGTGGGCCGCTTCTCGGTACGGGGGGTCGGCGGCGGTACAGCCGACGCAATTCACGCATACTCGTCGCCGTCCGGCGCGGTGGGCGTGCCCAAACCCGTATCGGTGCCGGCGGCGCATAAATGCGTCGTCGGACCCGAAAGAACGAAAACCCGCCCGACAAACGCAACGGCACCGACCATCGTAGGGTGCTCTCGGAAGCCGACGTTGAAGTTGACACCGTGCACAGCACGGCAACCCTCGTCACGATCAGGGCCTCGATCAGGGTCGACGCCGTGAGTATGAGTAGTGGTACCACACGTCTCGTGGGCTCGCCCCCGAGCGACCACCCGTTGACCGACGTCGGATCGATACGACGGCGAAATCTATCCCAGTTCGGGCGCGGAGGGAAATGTCGTAGGCGACGACACGCGTCGCGCGTCATCGCCCGCTTCGCTCCCTTGATTCTCGTTGGACCTCACGTAAGAGTGGTGGATCCAGTGCTCGAGACCAGGCCTCTCCTCACGAACTGCTCCACGTGTCCTGGCTGGCCCGACGCCCGTGCCGGTTCGATTCGCGCCGGCGCTCCATCCACTTAGGGAACGATCAGCATGCGCACGGTGTCGGTCACCGCTGCGCCCCCCGACACCGAGCCCGCCATGATGACGATCGGGTCGCCCGACTGGGCGATTCCCACTTTCTTCACCTCGGCGACGGCCAAATCACACAGCATGTCCATGTCCTGGAGGGGCGAGAGAACGATCTGGTCGATCCCCCACGAACCCCGCATCTGACGTGCGGTCGCGGCACTCGGGGTGATCGCGACGATCGGCATCGGCGGACGAAAGCGCGAAATCGCCCGCGCCGTCATGCCCGAGCGGGTGCAGGCGACGATCGCCACCGCGTTCTCCTCCATTGCCGCGCGCCAGGCCGCCCCCGTAATCGCTGCGGTGATGCGCGTGGACTGATTCACGTGACCGATGCTCGCCTGGAGCTCGAGCGACGCACCCCACTTGGCGTAGTCGAAGGACGCTTCGGCGCGTCGCACGATGCGGTCCATGGTCAAGACCGTTCCCACCGGATCGTCCCCGATGGCCGTCTCCCCCGACAACATGACCGCGCTAGCGCCGTCGAGCACCGCGTTGGCGACGTCGGTCACCTCGGCGCGAGTGGGCACCTGCGCGTGGGTCATCGACTCGAGCATCTGCGTGGCCACCACCACGGGACGCGCGTAGCGAATACCGAGTCGCACGATCAGTTTTTGTAGGTGCGGCACCTCTTCAATCGGCATGCGCACGCCCAGGTCGCCCCGCGCCACCATGATCGCGTCGGAAACGGCGACGATCTCATCGAGATTCTCCACACCCTCACCGGTCTCGATCTTGGCCATAAGCATCACGTCCTCACGCTCGAGCACCGAGCGAACCGAGACCATGTCGAACGCCGAACGAACGAAGGAGACGGCCAGCATGTCGAAGTCTTCGTTGTGGAGTGCCTCGAGGCGCGCCCGGTCGTCGTCGGTGGGCAGACGGTCATTGAGGATCGAAGCGGGCAGGCCCATGCCGGGCTTACCCACCACGGCGCCCCCCGAGGTGACCTGGGTGAGCGTCGTCTCGCCACTCTTGATTACCACCAGGGAGATACCGCCGTCACCGATGTGGGCGCGGTCACCAATCTTGAGGTGAGCCAGAATCCCCTCGCGCTCCACGGCGATGCGATCCGCGGTGGACGTCTCGCCGAAGGCTTCGACCAGTTCGATCTCGTGCCCGATCTCAAGATTGACCGGAGTGGTGCCGAAGGAACCCGCGCGGATCTTGGGACCGGGGATGTCGACCATGAGGGCGATGTCCGGCGCTACGGCACGCACGCGGCGAAGTCGTTCGATGTTCGAGGGAATATCGCCGTGCGCCATGGAGACGCGAAAAACGTCCACCCCCGCTTTGACGAGATTCTGGAGAACTTCGTCACTCTCCGACGCCGGTCCGATGGTTGCCAC
>JAJZEN010000162.1 GCA_021828545.1 Actinomycetes bacterium | reverse complement strand
CCAAGGGTCTCGCCCCGATTCGGCGAGTCAACAGGGCCTTTAATCAACCTTCCCATCCGGAGGTTTTAGATGAGGCAATGAATCAATCTTCGCGGAGGATTTGACATGAGGCAACAGGGTGACCCCGGCGGTCAACCAAATCAGACCCGGGTACCCCCTCTGATCAGCCCGTGGCGATCCCTCGGGGCCTTCGACGACCCGCTACGTTGGAGAGATGAGCGATGATGCCATTGAAGGCGACCCCCAGAGCGAACTCGACTACGTCCGCGACACCACCGCCGAGGCGATCCTGGCCAACCACTTCTTCGTCCTCGCGCACTGGTCCGCGGTGCACCTGGCCCAGACCCCGCCCGACCTCGCGGGCGCACAACTCGTGATCGACACCATGGGCGCGATGATCGACGCGGGTGGCGAGCGCCTCGGCGCCAACGCCGCGCTCTATCGCAGCGCGGTGGCGGAGATTCAACAGGTCTTCGTTCGAGCGGCGCAGGCCCATCGCGAAACGGGTGAGACCCCCCCGCACCACGTGGGCGACGCCGCCACCGACGCCGTCTAGACCTTGACGACGTCGGTCGCCTCATCGTGACCGCGCAGGCCCACGCGGCGGCGCGCGCGCACGCGCGCGCCCGCGTCAATGGTCCGTGAGCCGTCAACGATGGTGACGCAGTGAAAATAAAATTCGCGCCCCCCGTCGTCACGCAACGTCCCGTCGCCCCGGGCCGCGTCGAAACTCACGACGACCGCGTCGAAGGTCACGCTTCGAAGACGCGGTGTCGTAGGACGTTCACCATCTCCAGGGCCGTCTGCGCGGATTCGCGGCCCTTATTGGACGCGTCAGGCAAGGATCGCTCGAGCGCCTGGTCCACGGTATTGGTCGTCAGTACCCCGAAGACGACCGGCACCCCCGTCGCTAACTGCACGTCTTGGACGCCGCGGGCGCACTCCCCCGCGACGACGTCGTAGTGGCCCGTGTCGCCGCGTATGACCGCGCCCAACGTGATGACGACGTCGACCTGTTCGCCCAGGGCAAAACCGCGCGCGACCACCGGGAGCTCGAAAGCGCCCGGCGCCCAGGCGAGGGTGATATCACTGCGGTCGACACCCGCTTCGGCCAGGGCCTCGAGCGCGCCACTGATCAGGCGCGTGGTGATGCCCCCGTTGAAGCGCGCGCAGGCTAGACCCACGCGCACGCCGCGCCCCTCGAGTCCACCCACGAGGTAGTGCCCGACGCGTCCGCGAAGCTCCGACTCACGCGCCGGGTCGAACTGCGTCTCATTCGACGACGTCATCAAGCCCCCCCAGGATATGGCCCATGCGCTCGCGCTTGGTGCGCAGATAGTCAATGTTGAACGCGGTCGGACGACTCTCGAGGGGCACGCGCTCGACGATGTTGAGTCCGAAGCCCTCGAGTCCGCCGTACTTCATGGGATTGTTCGTCATCAACCGCATCGACGTCACGCCGAGGTCCACCAGGATCTGCGCCCCGATGCCGTATTCGCGCGAGTCAATGGGCAGGCCCAATTCCAGGTTCGCGTCCACGGTGTCCACACCGTTCTCCTGCAGCGCGTAGGCGCGGATCTTGTGTCCGAGACCAATACCGCGTCCCTCGTGACCGCGCAGGTACACGACCACCCCGGCACCCTCGGCGGCCACTTTCGCGAGCGCCGTCTGGAGTTGGGGACCACAATCGCACCGCAGCGACCCCAAGGCGTCACCGGTCAGACATTCAGAGTGCACCCGCACCAGCACGTTCTGGGCCGAGGAGATATCGCCGTACACCAGCGCCATGTGTTGCTCGCCGTCGAGCACGCTCTCGAAGACCACGGCCCTGAACTCACCGTGCTCGGTCGGTAGGGCGGCCTCGGCGACGCGTTTGACCAGTTTCTCGTGGTGACGGCGGTATCGGATGAGACTGGCGATCGTCACCAGGGGTAGGTCGTACTCGGCGGCGAAGGCCTCGAGCTCGGGCAGGCGCGCCATATCCGACTTGTCACGGGTCACGACCTCACAGAGCACCCCCGAAGGATATTTCCCCGCGAGCCGACACAGGTCGACGGTGGCCTCGGTGTGACCGGCGCGCTTTAGCACCCCGCCCGGACGATAGCGCAGGGGGAAAATGTGGCCCGGCCGATTGAGGTCCGTGGGCAAAGTGTCGGGGTCGATCAAGGCGCGCACTGTCGCGGCGCGGTCACTCGCTGATATCCCGGTCGTCGTCCCGTGTCGAAAGTCCACCGAAACAGTGAAGGCGGTGCGCTGAGCCTCGGTGTTGGCCACCACCATGAGCGGCAGATCCAGGTCGTCCGCGCGGGCGCTCTCGAGGGGCACGCAAAAGATCCCCGAGGTGTGTTCGAGGAAGAACGCCATCGAATCCCCGGTCACGTCCTCGGCCGCCATGATGAGGTCCCCCTCGTTTTCACGGTCCTCGTCGTCCACCACGACGACCATCCCGCCGCGGCGCAACTGCTCGATCGCCTCTTCAATACTCGCTAACGCCATTAGACCTCCAGATCCATACGAATGTCCTCACCCACGCGGCGAACGTCGGTGAAGCGTGCGCGTCGCAGCGCGGCGACACTACGCGTCGACAGGGCCGCCAGGGCCCCGCGATTCCCCTGCGCGCCCGCGAACGCGGGAGCCACGTACCACACCACGTGATTCACCAATCCCGCCTCGAGGAACCCACTCGCCACCGTGGCGCCACCTTCGACGAGGACTTGCAAGATATCGCGCTCACCGAGTTCCTCGAGCACCGCCTCGAGTTCGCCACCGCGCTCGAGGCACGGGTGCACGCGCGCGCCCGTGGGCGCGTGACCCAGCACCACTCTCAGCGGCTCGAGCGTCACGTCACCCAGGCGCGCGGTGAGGGCGGGGTCATCGAGGCGCACCGTGGTGGCACCCACTACGATCGCCTGGCTCTGGGCGCGCACCAGGTGCGCGTCGCGGCGCGCGGCCTCCGACGTGATCCACTGGCTCGAGCCATCCTCCATGGCGACGATACCGTCGAGTGTCGCGGCCACCTTGAGCACCACGTAGGGCCGCCCAGTGACCCGATGCCAGAGGTAGGCCGCCAGATGGGCGCGTACCGCCTCGAGCTCCACGCCGACCTGCACCTCGAGTCCGGCCTCGCGCAACGCGCTCGCGCCGCGGCCGGCCACGCGCGGATCGGGGTCCAGCGACCCCACGACGACGCGTTCGATACCCGCCTCGACGATTGCCTCGACGCACGGACCCGTCCGGCCAACGTGACAGCATGGTTCAAGAGTGACGACCATGGTGGCGCCGCGGGCGCGCTCGCCGGCGTGGCGCAGGGCGTCGACTTCAGCGTGCGCCTCGCCGGGAACTTGGGTGTGCCCCCTGGCTACCACCACGCCGTCGCGCACGACCAGCGCCCCCACCCAGGGGTTCGGCGGGGCGTGCAACCGTGCCTTCTCCCCCTCGGCCAGCGCCTCGGTCATGAGCGCCGAGGTGTCGAGATTCATCGTTGACCAGCGAGCGCCGCTTCACGAATCGCCGCCGCGGCGTCGAGCGGTACGGACTGATTGAAGATCGCCGAGCCGGCCACGAGCACGTTGGCCCCGGCGCGCGTCGCGCGCGTCGCGGTGTCGCGGTCGATGCCCCCGTCAACCTCGAGATCAACCGGCAGTCGCGCCGCGTCGATCTCCTTGCGCGCCAGACGTACCTTGTCCATCACTTCACCCATGAAGGACTGTCCCCCGAAACCCGGAAAGACCGTCATCAACAAGAGCAGGTCGACGTCGCCCAAGTAGGGCGCGACGACGTCAAAGGGGGTGTCGGGATTCGCCGCGAGTCCCACGCGTAGACCCAGGGCGCGAGCGTCGGCGATCGCCGCGGCGGTGCCACCGACCTCGACGTGCACGGTACAACCATCGGCGCCCGCCTCGCGGAACGCCTCGAGGTAGCGCGACGGATCCGAGATCATCAAGTGACAATCGAAGAAGCGTCGGCTGTAGGCGCGCAGGGACCGCACCACGGGGGGCCCGATCGAGATATTGGGGACGAAATGTCCGTCCATCACGTCCACGTGCACCCAGTCGGTCTGGGCGTCGACGCTCTCGACGGCGTCGGCGAGCCCACCGAAGTCCGCGGCGAGAATCGAGGGCGCGATGCGCAGGGCGCCGACGGGTCCCGGGTCGAGTGTTGCCACGTCCGCCAGCCTAGGCCGTGACGACGCGATCACTCCCACGTGACGTCGCCACCGAGGCGCGCACCGGCCCACCACGCGGCTCCGCTCATTGCTCGCGCTCCCTCTGGTTGCACCCAATCGAGTCGCAAACACCCATCGGCCACGCACAGGGCGACGGCGTGATCGTGGGTGACGATTCCTCCCGGCGTCGCGCGTTGACCCGTAGGCGTCACGCCCAGGACCCGCAATCGTCGCGCACGTACTTTCACGAAGGCGCGCTCGAGCCGAACGAGGCGCAGGGCCTCGTCCACCGTTAACTCGGGGGTGAGGTGATAGGTCTCGGCGGAGAGTTTGGCGGCGTAGGTCGATTCGCCCGTCTGCGCGCGGGGGTGGGCGAGCCGGTCGGGGTCCCCGAGCACCTCGATCAAGAGGTCCGCGCCGAGGTGCGCCAGTTCGAGTTCGAGTTCACTGGCGGTCTTGGCGCCGATCTCGGTGCGGCGCTCACCATGCAACGGCCCCGTATCAAGCGTCACCTCGAGGGAGATGATTCCCACGCCCGTTTGCTCGTCGCCCGCGAGGATGGCCCGTTGCACCGGCGCCGCGCCGCGCCATCGCGGTAACAATGAGAAGTGCACGTTGAGCATCGCGACGCGCTCGAGCACGGCCGCCGGGACGAGAGCACCGTAGGCCACGACGATCCCGTAATCCAGATCGAGTCCGTCGAGCGCGCAGAGATCGTCGGCCACCTCGAGACCCAGCGCGAGGGCCGCGGCCTTCACCGGAGACGCCGAGACGTCGCCACCACGCCCGCGGCGCCGATCGGGCGCGGAGATAACGACGACGACCTCGTGACCCGCGCGCACCAGCGCCTCGAGCGAGGGCACGGCCGCCCGGGGCGTGCCCAGGAAAGCCAGCCGCACCTACTCCCCCAACAACTGGTGAAGACCTTCGGGGTCCTGGGGCGTGAGACGAATTTGCATCTTGCGCAACGCCCGCTTGGCGGCGCGACGTTGATCGTCGTCGAGACGGTCAATCAAGAGGAAACCATCCAGGTGATCGACCTCGTGTTGGAAGATCCGACCTTCGAACTCCTCAGCCTGGACATCGATCTCATTGCCGTCAAGGTCGCGACCCACGAGGTGGACGTGATTGGGTCGTACGATCTCCCAACTCAGGCCCGGCACCGAGAGGCACCCCTCCTCGTAGGCCCACTCCCCGTCGGTCTCGAGGATTCGCGGGTTGACCACGACCACGGGCCCGTCGCCCTGGTCGTAGACGAAGAGACGCTTCTGCACCCCAATCTGATTCGCCGCCAGGCCCACTCCCGGAGCCTTGTACATTGTCTCGATCATGGACTGCGCCAGCGCGGCGACCTTGCCGTCGATGTTGTCGACGTCGGTCGTCACTTGGTTCAACACGGGGTCGCCGAACGTGCGGATGGGTAACGTGCTCACCCCTCCAGGATACCTTTTGGGGTCACCGTACCCGACTGGGCCACCCCCCTCGGCGCGAGTGTCAGAAGACTTCGAGACGCAGCCGACCACTCGGGCGCGGCGTCGCGCGTAAAACGCGCGTCAACGTCTCGACGTCCGCGGATCGAAGATCGTAGGCGTCCCCGGTGCGACGCACGGTGACTTCGGTCGAGACGAGGGCGCCGACGAACTCCTCGGCCGCGTCGCCCGACACCGTCGCACGCGCTGCGTAAGGTTCCAGACCCAGGATGCGCGCGGTGGCCAGGTCGTCGTCGACGACCGGTCGCACGTCACCGCGTTCGATGGCCTCGATGACCTCATCGCGTCGACGGGTCTGTACCACCACCGCTCCGCGGCCCTCACGTCGCGAGCCCACCAGTCGACCGGCCTTGGCGACCGCACCCAGAGCGTGGCGACGCGCCGATGCGCGCGGTGCCAACAGGTATTGGTCGAAATCGACGAACACCACCAAGGACGTGCGTCGCACGCGACCAAACACCGCCTCGGTGCCCACCACGATTCGCGCGTCGATCACTGAGCTCGACGCGGCCGTCACTTCGTTCACGCGCTGGGACAACTGCGCCGCGACGTCGCGCGCCAGCGTCGACACCCCGACGCGCACCCTGCGAAGATTGGTGGCCCCACAGAACCGGCAAAAGTTCGCGCGCGGTTCGTGTCGCTCCTCGCAGGCCAGTTGGTCGGCCACTTCCACCTCGGCCTGGTGGCACACCTCACAACGCGCGAGCTCACCGCAGCGTCGACACGCGAAGAGTCGTCCGTGTCCCAGGCGCTGGAGGATCACCACCAACGCCACCGATTCGTCACCCGCCAACGCTCGGTGCGCTTGCTCCAGGGTCGCGCGCGTCAGCACGCCGTCGTGGGGGTCGCCTTCGCGACGGTCGACCACCTCGACGCGCGGCCACCCGCCGCTCACGTCGCCCCACGGCGTCGCGGGCCCCACGGCGAGGAGATCGGGTGAGGGCGCGACCGAGGTCAACCACAACGGTGCCGCGTCACGTCGACAGCGTTCGCGCAACATCGTCGTGGCGTCCCAGGTCGGCGAACTCTGGGATCGATAGGCCTCGTCGTCGGCGTCGACCACGACGGCCCCGCGCAGGCGTGGGGTCGGCGCCAGGGCCGTACCACGCGATCCCACGATCACCGGCCATCCCGCGCGCATGCGGTCCCACTCGCGCTCACCTTGGGCCACCGCACAACCTCGCTGCTCGAGTCGTCCTCGCAAGCGCTGAGCCCACGCGTCCGTGGGCACCAAAACCAGGAGTGAACCGGGCGTCGCGAGGGTGATCTCGTAGGCGTGCAGGACGAGCGCGAGTGGGTCGTGGGTCGGCGACACCAGGATCACCCCGGGCGCCAGAGGGGCCGCCTGGGCACGCACAGCGGCCGCGAGCTCGCGCACCGGTGGCGCGGCGGGCAACGAACTCACCACCACCGGTGGCGACGACGCCAGGAGGAAACGTGACAGCGGGCCGCACCATCGGTCGGCGGCCCACGCGAGTAGGCCGAGCATCTCGGGCGCGGGCCCGCGACCCAACCATTTCTTCACGGCCTTGGTCTCCCGCGTCGGCTCGGCCTCGCCGGTCACCCACCCGCGCAAGGATCGATGATGAAAATCCACCCGAACGCGATCACCCACCTCGACGTGGCCGAGGGCGTCGGGGAGTTCGTAGTCGAAGGCCCGGTCGACGGCGGCGTTCTCCGTGACGACGCGCACCCACCGCGTCACAACTACAGCGACAACTCGCGACGCAAGTCGTCCACGCGCGGCGTCTGCTCCCACGCGAAACCGCTGTCGGCCCGGCCGAAGTGGCCGTACGCCGCCGTGCGGCGATAGATGGGTCGCAACAGGTCCAGGTCCTGGATGATGGCGGCCGGACGAAGGTCGAAGAGGGCGTCAACGGCCTTGGCGATCTGCGCGCGGTCCACTCGCTCGGTGCCGAAGGTCTCGACCAGCACCGAGACGGGGCGCGCCACACCGATGGCGTAGGCGACTTGCACTTCGCAACGCTCCGCCGCGCCGGCGGCCACCACGTGCTTGGCCACCCAACGAGCGGCGTAAGCGGCCGAACGATCCACCTTGGAGGGGTCCTTCCCCGAAAAAGCCCCCCCGCCGTGACGAGCCATACCGCCGTAGGTGTCCACGATGATCTTGCGTCCGGTGAGGCCGGCGTCCGCGTGCGGTCCGCCCAGGACGAACTTGCCCGAGGGGTTCACGAAGACGCGCATCGACGACGCGTCGAGTTCCGGCGGGAGCATCGGCATGATGACGTGCTCAATGACGTCATGCTTAATGGCGCTCTGCGAGTCGTAGCCCTCCTCGTGTTGCGTGGAGATCAAGACGGTGTCGACCGCCACCGGTCGACCCTCTTCGTACACGATGGTGACCTGGGTCTTACCGTCGGGTCGCAGGTAGGGCACGAGACCGCTTCGACGCACTTGCGAGAGTCGCATCGAGAGTCGGTGCGCCAACCAGATGGGCACGGGCATAAAGTCGTCGTTGTCGTTGCAGGCGTAGCCGAACATCATTCCCTGGTCGCCCGCGCCCAGGGCGTTGAGTTCATCCTCGCCCCCCGAACCCGACCGATTCTCGTGACTCACGTCAACGCCGCCGGCGATGTCGGGACTCTGCTTGCCCAACGACACCAGGACCGCGCAGGTCATGCCATCGAGACCCTTGGCGGAATCGTCGTAGCCGATGTCGAGAATCGTCTTACGCGCCACTGACGTGATGTCGACCGTGGCGCTCGTGGAGATCTCGCCGGCCACGACGCACAGGCCCGTGGTCAGTAGGGTCTCACAGGCGACGCGCGCGCGCGGGTCCTGTTCCAAAATTGCGTCGAGCACGCTGTCAGAGATCTGGTCCGCGATCTTGTCGGGGTGGCCTTCCGTCACCGACTCAGAGGTAAAGAGGGTGCGATCGCTCATGAGGCTCCTTGGGATATTAATGAGGCAACCTTAGTCAAGATTTCGTGAGAAATGGCTTCCTTCGAACGAAGCGAGACCCGCTGGAGCGCGCCATCGCGACTCACGAGAAGGACTTCATTCGTCGAGTGGGTGAATCCCACGCCGGCCCGCGACACGTCATTGGCGACGACGAGGTCGACGCGCTTGCGCTCGAGCTTCGCCCTCGCGTGGACTTCGAGATCATTCGTCTCAGCGGCGAAGGCGACGATGATCTGTCCGGGACGGCGCTGCGCGACGAGGTCCGCGACGATATCGCGCGTCGCGATCGGCGCCAGGACGGGAACGCCGGCCTCCTTCTTCCACTTGGTCGGCGCAGGGTCAAAGGTGAAGTCCGCGACCGCGGCGGCCATGATCACCACGTCGGCGCGCGCGGCGCACTCCGCCATCGCCGCACCCATTTGGGCGGCACTCTCGACGGAGACCACTTCGACGCGCGACACCACGTCGAGGGCGAGCGGACGCCCACTCGCCGTCACGAGGGTCACTTCGGCCCCGAGGCGCGCGGCCACTTCGGCCAGCGCGTGCCCCTGGTGACCCGAGGAACGATTGGTCACGACGCGCACCGGATCGAGCGCCTCACGAGTCCCCCCCGCACTCACCAACACCCGCACACCGGTCAGGGCGCCGCGGTACCCCTCAACGATGCGCCGCGCCAGCGCGACGATGCTCTCGGGGCTGGGCAGTCGTCCGACGCCCTCGTCCCCCCCGGCCAGTTGTCCGCTCTCGGGGTCGAGCACCAGGACCCCGCGACGGCGTAGCGTCGCCACGTTTTCTTGCACCGAGGGTTGCTCCCACATTTCGGTATGCATTGCGGGACACACCAGTACCGGCGCGCGAGTGGCCAACAGCGTGGCGCTGAGCAGGTCGTCGGCCAGTCCCATGGCGTAGCGCGCGAGCAGGTGTGCGCTCGCCGGAGCGACCACGACCAGGTCAGCGTTCTGGCCCAGGTACGTATGGGGAATGGGCGTGGTCGCGTCGCCGTAGAGCGCGGTGCGCGCGGGTTCGCTCGCCAATGCCGAAAAGGTGACGGCGCCCACGAACCGGGTGGCCTCGGGAGTGAGCACCGGCGAGACGAAATGACCCGCGTCGCGCAATTGACGCAAGATCTCGACCGATTTGTACGCGGCGATACCGCCGCAGACCCCTAGGACTATTCGCGTCGGACCAGACTTAGGCGTCGCGGAGGGCATCGGTGAAGGCGTCGAGGTCGTTCGCCGCATCCAGTCGAGCCTGCTCACGAGCCTCGACCTCGAGGCGTTCCGCCTCGATCTCGTCGGGTGTGGGCCGGTGGAACTGCAACTTGCCCTCGTAGAGCTCCTCCATCGCCAGGGACAGCGACTTGTTCGACATCGAGGACACCTGGGGCGGGATCAGCGCGCCGTGACCCGAGCCGAGGCCGTTGTAGTACTCGTTGATCTCGCGGGCCCGAATGGCCGAGACGGCGACCAGGGTGAACTTCGAATCGCCCACCTTGTGCAGGAGGGTTTCGATGGGCGGGTCGACGAGGGTGGGGCGTTCAGCCATGGAAAGTTCGTCCTTTTAGGTGGGGATCCGCCGCGACTGGCGAAGCCCCTCCAGTATAGAGAGGATTTCGTGACTGGCCCGCTCGATATTGTCGTTGACAACTTCGTGGTCGCACAGCACTCGCCCCTGGTCGATCTCATGGCGGGTCGACTCGAGTCGTCGAGCGACGTGTTCTTCGTGGTCACCGCGCCCGCGCAGGCGCTGTTCGAGCAACGCCATGGTGGGGGCGGTGAGCAAAATGATGACCGCGTCGTTATCGCGCTGTCGAACTTGGCGAGCCCCCTGCACTTCGATCTCGAGGAGCACGTCGCGACCCTCGGGCGGATCAGGACGCGGCGTACCGTAGAGGTGACCATGGAACTCGGCCCACTCGTAGAAGAAATCCCGGGCGATGGCCGCCTCGAACGACCCGCGATCGACGAAGACGTACTCCTCCCCCGTCTCACTGGGACGCGGGGCGCGGGTCGTCCAGGACCGGCTCAACCACAAGGTGCGATCGAGTTCGAGGAGACGTCGCGCTACCGTCCCCTTTCCCACCCCCCCCGGTCCGATGAGGACCACGATGAGGGGTTCAGCGCACAAGGGCTTGGAAGAGTTGCTCTCGTTGTCGTGGGCCGAGCCCGCGGATGCGACGGGTCTGAGCGATGGCCGCGCCCTTCATGATGCGCGCCGCCTTCACCTCCCCGATCGCCGGCAGGGCACTAATTAGGTCGTAGGCGCGCATTTGTGCGACGCATTCTTCACGTTCGGCGAGGGCAAATAATTCCTCGAGCGACAGTTCTCCCGATTTCACCATCTTCTTCACCTCGGCGCGACGCCGACGATTGGCGACGGCGGCCCGCGACGCGGCCACCCGCTGTTCGTGAGTGAGGGAGGGGGGAACTGGGGCCACAACCTCAGAATACCCCCTGTGAACTCTAGTTACTAGAGAAAAGTGCTTAAGTTGTCCCGCCAACGTCGAACACTGTCGCGCAGGGCCGATCTCTCTGGTCCGCTGTCCAATATGGCGCGCGCGACGTTCACCAGCACCGTACCCTCGGGACACCGCTCGAACAGGCGACCCACGTGCTCGGGCGTGGCGCCCTGGGCCCCCACTCCCGGCACGAGGTATGGTCCGGCGAGGCGCGACAGATCGAATCGAGGTCGTTCGCGCGTCGCCCCCAGGACCACGCCAATCCCCCCCAAACCCTCCTCGCGCTGGTTCATTTCGGCCACCGACCGCAAAACGTAGTCCTCGATGGCCTCGTCACGGTCGTTACGCGCTCGCTGCACCGTGCGCCCCTCGTCATTGGAGGTCGCCGCCAGGACGAAGACCCCACGACCCTCGGTCACGCGCGCGAAGAAGGGCGCCAATGCCGCCACGCCGGTGTAGGGGCTCACGGTCAGGGCGTCGCAGCACAGGGGCGAGGAGTCGTCGAGCCACGCCGCGGCGTAGGCGTCGTTCGTCGAGCCGATGTCACCCCGCTTGGCGTCGGCGATCACCAGCACGTGGGCGTCGCGCGCCTCGCGGATCAGTCGTTCGAGCACTCGATATCCCGCGGCGCCGAATCGTTCAAAGTACGCCACTTGGGGCTTGATCGCCGCCGCTGAACCGGCGGCGGCCTCGAGGACCGCGAGCGAGAAGAATTCGAGTCCCTCGGCCGTATCGGGGCGGCCCCACGCCTCCAGGAGTTTTCGCGAGGGGTCCACGCCCACGCACAATGGACCCAGGGCACGGATGCGCTCTTGAAGGTTCTGGCCAAAAGTCTCAACCATAAAGTTCAACCTTAAGGTCAACCATGAGCCACCGCACGTAGTTCCTCGACCGAGGACACCGCGTGGCGGGCCATCCAGTCGCTCGCCCCCCGCGCGACCAGCCAGGGGGCGCGAGGTCGGGCGAAGATGGCGGTCCCCACCTCGACCGCACAAGCCCCCGCCATCACCATGGCGATGGCGTCCTCACCACAGGCGACGCCGCCGACCCCCACGATAGGCGTGTCGTTCAGGGCCTCGTGACAGTCGTAGATAGCCCGCAGCGCCACGGGTAGTATTCCCGGGCCACTGAGGCCCCCGCCGCCGTTCCCCAACACCGGTCGACGCCGCTCGATGTCAATCGCCAGGCCGAGCACCGTATTGACCAGGACTAGCGCCGCTGCCCCGGCATCGACGGCGGCGCGAGCCACCTCGACCAGGTCGGGGGTGTTGGGCGAGAGCTTGACCCACAAGGGCAACTGCGCCGCCAACGCCGCCGTCACGATCTCGGCGGTCAACTCCGGCGAATGGGCAAAGATGCCGGCTCGCCCTTCGAGATTGGGGCACGAGGCGTTGACTTCCAGCGCCACCACGTCAGCACCGCGCATCGCGATCGCGGCGTCGGCGAATTCTTGGACGCTACGCCCCCAGATCGAGGCCACCACGCGCGCGCGACGGGCCCGAAGAGCGGGCAAGTGATCCCGACGCCAGGTGTCGACGCCCGGTCCGGCGAGTCCGACGGCGTTGAGCATGTCGGGACCCGACGCCGCCACGCGCGGCGCCGGGTTGCCCGCCCAGGCAAAGCTCGCCAGCGACTTCGTCACGACCGCACCGAGTTCGGCGAGGTCGCCGTACCCCGAGAGCTCGTCACCGTGGCCCGAGGTGCCGGCCGCCGTGAGGATGAAGGAGGGCAACGACACGTCGCCGACGCGGGTCGCCAGGCTCATCGATGTAACTCTTGGAGTGACGCCACGCGCCATCCGCGTTCACGCGTGTCGGCAATGCCCACGACCGCCGCCTGGGCCGCGCTCATGGTCGTCATGCACGCCACCTTATGAACGGTGCAGGCCATGCGAATCGCGGCGCCGTCGGCGCGCGCGCTTCGGCCCGAGGGCGTGTTGATCACCATGTGCACCCGACCCGAGGCGATCAGTGCTACGGCATCCACGCCGAGGTCCGCGGTGCCAATCTTGCCCACCAGGGTGTCCACGTCCACCCCCCGTGAACGCAGGAATCCCGCGGTGCCGACGGTCGCGGCAATACGAAATCCGAGTTCGCGCAGGCGACGCGCCACCGCGAGACCCGCCACCTTGTCCGCGTCAGCCAAGGATAAGAAGACCTGCCCCTGATCGGGCAGGCGCGTACCGGCCGCCAACTGAGCCTTGGCGAAGGCGATACCGAAGCTCTCGCCAATTCCCATCACCTCCCCCGTGGAGCGCATCTCGGGCCCGAGCAGGGTGTCAACCCCGGGAAAGCGGCTGAAGGGCAACACGGCCTCTTTGACACTGACGTAGTCCGGTACGGGCGTGCTCGCGGGCACCACCCCGCGCTCGCGCAACTCCGTCAAGGTGACCCCGAGCATGACCTCGACGGCAACCTGCGCGAGTGCCACGCCCGTGGCCTTGGCGACGAAGGGAACAGTACGCGAGGCACGCGGGTTCGCCTCAAGGACGTAGAGCTCGTCCTCCTTGACCGCGAATTGCACGTTGATCAGCCCGATCACTCCGAGTTCCTGGGCCAGACGTGCGGTGGCGGCGTGCAGACGTTCGAGCACCCCCGCGCTCAGGCTCTGCGGCGGAAGGGCGCACGCCGAGTCCCCCGAGTGCACCCCGGCTTCCTCGACGTGCTCCATGACGCCCGCGATAAAGACATCCCCCGTCGCGTCACGCACCGCGTCGACGTCGACTTCGATGGCGCCTTCTAAGAAGCGGTCGAGCAGGATCGGTCGACTTTGGGTGACCCCCCCCTCACGCGCGAGCGACCCCGTCGCGCTCGTGAGGTCCGCCATCACGCGTTCGAGTGCGCCGTCGTCGTAGACGATCTCCATGGCCCGTCCGCCCAGGACGTAACTGGGCCGCACCAGGACCGGGTAGCCGATCTCCTTGACGATGGCCTTCGCCTGCGCCAACGACAGAGCCACGTCCCCGGGGGGCTGGAGCAGGTCCAACTTTGAGCAGATCGCCGACCACTGCTCGCGGTCCTCGGCCATGTCGATGGCCGCCACGGGCGTACCCATGACGAGTGACGGGTCGATGCTGTGGGCCAGTTTGAGCGGCGTCTGTCCACCGAGGGACACGATCACCCCACGCACGCGGGCCCCTCCCTCGCAGGCCGCCTGTTCGGCCTCGATCACCTCGGCGACGTCCTCGGGCGTCAGGGGCTCGAAGTAAAGACGGTCCGAGGTCGAATAATCCGTCGAGACGGTCTCGGGATTGCAATTCACCATCACGGTCTCAAAACCCATGGAGCGCAACGCCGTGGCCGCGTGCACGCAGCAGTAGTCGAACTCAATTCCCTGA
>JAJZEN010000021.1 GCA_021828545.1 Actinomycetes bacterium | reverse complement strand
CAATGGCATCATCGCTCATCTCTCCAACGTAGCGGGTCGTCGAAGGCCCCGAGGGATCGCCACGGGCTGATCAGAGGGGGTACCCGGGTCTGATTTGGTTGACCGCCGGGGTCACGGCCCACGCTCGCGATGTTCTCTGGTAGTCTCTCAGGGCAGTTCACAGCAAGCGAGGTTGGTGCATCCAGCCTCCACCTGAACACAGTGGTGTCTCGGGTTAACGGGTTTGTTGCGCCTCGCTTGCCGTGGCGACGTCACGGTGGCGTCGCGAAGAGCAAGGAGTCGGTTATCGCAACAGTGCCTGGAGACCACCGCGTCAATGAACGCATTCGGGTCGAGACCATTCGCCTCATCGACAATGAGGGGAATCAACGAGGCGTCACCACTACGCGTGAAGCGTTGGCGTTGGCGCGTGGCCTCGACTTGGACCTCGTGGAGATTGCGCCCACCGCGCAGCCACCGGTCTGTCGCATCATGGACTACGGAAAGTTCAAGTTCGACGAAGCGCAAAAGGCGAAGGAGTCGCGGCGAAAGACTCAAAACGTGGGCGTCAAGGAGATGAAGTATCGTCCCAAGATCGGTCCGGGTGACTTCGACACCAAGACCCGCCTCGTGGAGAAGTTCTTGAGCGAAGGCCACAAGGTCAAGGTCACCATCATGTTTCGCGGTCGCGAGTCCGCTCACCCGGAACTGGGGAAGAAGATCCTTGACCGCATCGTCGAGAAGCTGGTTGACACCGCCAAGGTGGAGTCGGCGGCCAAACTCGACGGACGCAACATGATCATGGTGCTGGGCCCGGAGAAGAAGGCCAAGCCCAAGACCGAAGCAGAGAAGGTCGGCGGCGGCCCCGACGACGACGCCGTCCCAGAAGTACCAACGACGGCCCGGGTGAGCGCCCCGGCCGCAGAATCGCTAGAGGAGAGTTGATATGCCCAAGATGAAGACTGACAGTGGTGCCAAGAAGCGCATCAAGATCACTGGATCGGGAAAATTGCGCCGGCGCAAAGCCTTCCGCGGCCACCTCATGGAGACCAAGTCGTCGGTGCGCACGCGTCGATTGGGTCGCGAGGCTGAGATTTCACCGGGTATGGAGAAGAACATCAAGAAATTGATGGGTCTTTAGGAACTTTAGGAAAGAGGAACCGACATGGCACGAGTAAAGAGGGCGGTCAACGCCAAGAAGCATCACAAGGCAATTCTCGAAGAGGCCAAGGGCTATTACGGGGACCGTAGCCGTACGTTCCGCGCGGCCAACCAGGCCGTGCAGCACGCCGGCGTCTACGCCTTTCGCGACCGACGGGCGCGTAAGGGTGACATGCGACGGTTGTGGATCCAGCGGATCAATGCCGGCACCCGACTGCACGGTCTGAGCTACAGCCGCTTCATCGCGGGTCTCAACGCGGCGGGTATCGAAGTCGACCGTCGCATGCTGGCCGACCTCGCCGTGAACGACGCACCGTCCTTCGGGGCGTTGGTGGCTCAGGCGAACGCCGCCCTGACCAAGTAGGTCGTTCTTATCGAGGCGTTGGGGTCGACACACGAGCGAGTGCGTCGCCTCCGGCGCCTCCTTCGTCAGCGCTCCCTACGGTGGGCCGAGGGCGTGTGCGTGCTCGAGGGACCGGACCTGATCGTTGCGGCCCTCGACGCCGACGTGGAGGTGGAAGCGCTCTACGTCGATCGTCGCGCACTGGACGACGCGACCGTGGTGTCGCTGTGCGATCGAGCGAGCTCGGCGGGGGTGCGCGTCTTCTCCCTCGACGAGGGCGTGGTGGCGAAAGTCGCCACGGCCCAACACCCTCAACCGGTGGTGGCGTCCGTGCACTTCGTGGTGGCGGACCTCGCCCAGTTGCCCACCACGGGGCTGGTCCTCGTGCTCGATAACGTCCGCGACCCCGGCAACGTCGGGACCATCATCCGCTCGGCCGACGCCGCCGGGACGTCGGCGGTGGTCTTGACGGGCGACTGTGTCGATCCCTTCAATCCCAAGGCTCTGCGGGCGTCGGCCGGATCCATCTTTCACGTGCCCCTGGCCGTCACGTCGCTCGAGGCGACGCTGTCGCACTTCGCGCGGTGGGGCGTTCGGTCCTACGCCACCGTGCCACGCGACGCCCCTAGCTTTCGCCAGGCCGACCTCACGCGGGGGTGTCTCGTCGTCATTGGCAACGAGTCCGCCGGCCTGGACGAGGCGACTCGAGCGCGATGTGACGCGGCCATCACGATCGAAATGGTGGGGCGCTCGGAATCCCTCAACGCGGGCGTCGCGGCGTCGCTGATCGCCTTTGAGGCCCTGCATCAGCGACGCGGCACCACCGACGGGTGAGAACCTCGTAGCCTTAGTGGATATGACGACCTCGCCCCTCGCCGAGCTCTCGACGCACGTGTCGCAACTGCGCGACCGCATTGACGGGGCCCAGACCCTCGAACAACTACTCGAGGACGAGGTCTTCATCATTGGCAAGCGTTCGATTCTCTCGACCCTACAGAAGTCCCTGGGCGCCCTGGCGCCCGAGGATCGCAAGGACGCCGGCGCCCAGCTCCAAGGGGCGCGCCGAGAGGTCGAGGGAGTCTTCGCGCAACGCCGCGCGTCACTCGAGCGTGCCCAGCGAGCACTCGCAATCGAGGCGGACCGCCTCGACCTGGGTGACGTGGTGGTCGCCCAGGTGGCGTTGCCACTCGCCGTGGGGCACCCCGGCATCGTCGCGGCGACCCAACGACAGCTCGAGGACGTCTTCGTGGCCATGGGTTTCACCGTGGCCGACGGACCCGAGGTGGAGAGCGACTGGTACAACTTCGAGGCTCTGAACATCCCCCCGGCCCACCCGGCGCGCGGTATGTGGGACACGTTCTACGTGGACCTGGGCGAGCCCGAGACGGTGGTGCTGCGCACGCACACCTCCCCGACGCAGATCCACCTCCTCGAAGACGCCGTCGCGGCGGGAACGTTACCGATCCATAGCGTCATGCCGGGGCGTTGCTACCGTCGCGATACGCCCGACGCGCGACACTTGGCCGCCTTCCACCAGATCGAGGGGTTGGTCGTCGACCGGGGCATCACCTTCGCGGACTTGGCGGGCGTTATCGAGACCTTCACCCACGCGTATTTCGGTGCGGACATCTCGTCGCGCTTGCGTCCCGCCTATTTCCCCTTCACCGAACCCTCGGCCGAATTCGAGATCACCTGCACGATCTGTCGTGGCGCGGGGTGTCGCACGTGCTCCCAGACGGGCTGGATTGAACTCGGCGGATGCGGCATGCTCGATCCCGCGGTGTTCGCCGCGGTGGGCGTCGATGGGCGCGAGTGGAGTGGATTCGCCTTCGGTTTCGGTATCGACCGCTGCGCGCAGATGCGACACCAGATCGCCGACATGCGCGCCCTGATCGACAACGACGTGCGGTTCTTGAGGCAATTCTCATGAAGATCCCTCTGTCGTGGCTACGCGACTTCGTGGACCTACCCGAATCGGTCGAGGAACTGACCGCCATCCTCGACGACCTGGGTCTCGTGGTCGAGGGGGTGGAGTTCGTGGGTCAGGGGCTCGATGACGTCGTCGTGGCGCGCATCGACGAGGTTCGCGCCATCGACGGCGCCGACCGCGTTCGACTGGTCACGGTGGAGGCCGGTGACGGGCCCCTCGAGATCGTCTGTGGTGCGACCAACTTCGCCGTGGGTAACTTCGTGCCCCTGGCGCCCGTGGGGGCCGTGCTGCCCGGTGGCTTCGCGATCGCGCGTCGCACGATGCGCGGGGTGACCTCGAACGGCATGCTCTGCTCGGCGAAGGAATTGGGACTGAGTGATGATCACCAGGGTCTCTACTTGCTCGACGAGATCATCGAGCCCGTGGTGGGCCAGTCCCTGCTCGTGGCATTGGGCGTAACCCCCGACGTGGTGGTGGACATCTCGGTCGAGGGCAACCGTCCCGACGCCTGGAGCGTCCAGGGCGTCGCGCGCGACCTAGCGACGCGACTGGGGCGCGAATTGCGCGAACCGACCATCGTCGCGCCCGACGAGACGGTGCCCACCGCGAGTTTCGCCCAGGGGTTCATCGACGCACCGGAGCTCTGTGGACGACTGAGCGTGTCGGTACTACGCGGCGTCGTGGTCGGGCCCTCACCACCGCACCTCGCTCGGCGTATCACGCTCGCGGGGATGAGGTCCATCTCCAACGTGGTGGACGCTTCGAACTTGGTCATGCTCGAGTTGGGTCAACCCACGGGGGTCTACGACGCGCAAAAAGTGGCCGAGCAAACCCTACGGGCGCGTCGCGCGCGCCCGGGCGAGTCCCTCACCACGCTCGACGGCGTGACGCGCCACCTCGCCCAACCCGGTCGGGGGCTGGGCGATACCGGCGAGGACTGCGTGATCGTCGACGGCGAGGACCGCGTGATGGGTCTGGCCGGGATCATGGGGGGCGCCGCGAGTGAGATCTCCGAGACCACCACTGACGTCCTGATCGAGTCGGCGTTCTTCGACCCCATGACCATCGCGCGCTCGTCGAAGCGACACGGTCTTCGCACCGAGGCGTCCTCGCGCTTCGAGCGCGGCGTCGATCCCGAACTCGCGCTCCTCGCGGTGGCGCGTTTCGTCGCCCTGTTGCGAGAGAGCAACCCCGAAATGCAGTGGATGAGTGCCCCCCTGGACCTGAGCGGTGCGTTACCCGTGCCCGCGACCATGACCTTGAGTGAGGCGGACATCGAGCGCGCGCTGGGTGTCGCACTCGCGGCGAGTGATGTCGTGACCATTCTCGAAGGCCTGCGTTTCGTGGTGCGTGGGCGAGGCCCCTGGGAGGTCACCGCGCCCAGCGCGCGCCTCGACGTGCGTACTGGTGCGGCCGGACGCGCCGACGTGATCGAGGAGGTCGCGCGACTCTACGGATATTCACGACTTCCCCGCACGACGCCGTCGTGGCCCGAGCCGGGGGCGCTGAGCGAACGTCAACGAGTGCGCCGCCGCCTGCGCGACACGGTGGTGGACTTGGGCGTCCACGAAGCGTGGACGCCCACTCTCGGAAACGACGAGGACTACGACCTTCTGGCGCCCGGAGGGGCTCGGGTGCGCGTGACCAATCCTTTGGCCTCGGACGAAGCGGTGCTGCGCTCCTCCATGATCGTCGGACTCGTGCGGGCGTGGGCCAAGAACGCCGATCGGGGTCTGGGCGACGTGGTGGTGGGCGAACTGGGGACCGTTTTTCACCACCCCGACGTCGCGGCCCACCCGCGTCGCACTCGCGGCGGCGCGGGGGGCGTGGTCTCCCTGACGCTGCCCGAGGAGAACGAGCGTCTGACGCTGGTGTTGGGTCGTGACGGTGACGACGCCCGTAGCGCGGTCGCGATGTGGGGGGCGATCGCGACGCGACTGGGGATCCACGACGTCGTGGTGCGGTCGCGCGACGATGTAGCGCGCGGCTTTCACCCGACGCGCACGGCAGAACTCGTGGAACGCGGAACGAATCGATTGGTGGGGTGTGTCGGCGAACTCGACCCGCGACTCGTGCGCGAACTGACCACCGCGCAGCGACGTCTCGGCTTTCTCGACGTCGACCTCGACGCGCTGTTCGATCTGACCCTGGACGCGCAACTCGATCACTTCGTCACGGTGCCGAGTCGCTTCCCCGTCGCCATCGTCGACCTCGCCTTCGTCGTCGCGCAACGCGTGCACGCGGTCGACCTCGCGGAGGTGCTGATGGCCGCGGCGGACGTGGTCGAGGACGTCACGCTCTTCGACGTCTACCGGGGCGAGTCCCTGCCCGAGGGGACCCGATCACTGGCCTACAACGTGCGATTCTCCTCACCCGACAAGACCCTGAGCGAGTCCGACGTGGCCCAGGTGCGCGCCGCGTTGATCGCCGCCGCCCGGGGCCTGGGTGCTGAATTGAGGTCCTAGGTGGTGCCCGAAGTGAGCACGGCGCGCGACTACGTCCCCGAACCCAGTGTCGGACGACGTTTCTCAATCCACACGTTGGTGCGGCTCTCGGACGCCCTACCGTCGAGCTACTGGCGCCTCGACGGGGTGGCGCGCGCGTTGCAGGACGCCGCCACCGAGGACTGGGAGGACTGCGGCATCGTGACCGACGCGCTGTGGTTGGCGCGTCGGACCTCGTTTCGACGCGTGGGCGCTTGGCCGGTCATCTACGACCGACTCAAGTTGACGACCTTCTGCGCGGGCGCGGGCGCGGCCTGGGCCGAGCGACGCACCAATATCTACGTCGACGATCACTTGGTGATCGAGGCGTCCTCGCTCTGGGTGCCGGTCGATCCGCGGGGCTTCCCCGTGCGCATTCCTCAAATGTTCCACGATATCTTTGGCGAGGCCATGGCCGGGCGCAAGATCTCGGGACGCGTGCCGGTGACGTCGCCCCCCGCCGACGCCCCGCGCCGTCCCTGGCCCTTGCGGCGCGCCGATTTAGACGTGATTGGTCACGTCAACAACGCCGCCGTCTGGCAGGCCGTCGCCGAGGTCTTCGATGCGCCGGTCGAGTCGGTCGACGTGATTCACCACGGATCGGTGGAGGACGGACACTACGTCGAGCTCGTCGCGGTCGCGCGGTCGCTGTGGTTACTCGTGGACGGCGAGGTTCGCGTCGCCGCGCACGTGGTGTTCGCCGACGCGCCCGACGCCGGTGGCTAGATACGAGCCGACCACGATGAGGGGGAATCCCAGCGCGATCCCTACCGTGAAGGGCTCGTGCAGCCCGATCACGCCCAGGATCACCGCCAGCGCGGTGTTGGAGTAGACCACCACCACCGACCGGCTCGATCCCACTTCCTTGACGAGTTCGAAGAACACCAAGAACGCGCCTGCGGTGCACAGGACCGAGAGCACCGCGACCGAGGTCCACGTTTCGCCCGAGATGCGCGTGGGCCAGTGGCCGAGGTCGTACGGGAGCCAACACAGCGCGACGATGCCGGTAGCGCCACAGACGACGGCGGGACCCGGGACGTCGCGAAGCTTGGTGCCCAAGATCAGCGGACCGGTGGCGTAGCCGACGCACACCACCAACAAGTAGCCGATCCACCTGATGTTGCCGCCCTGGAGGTCCAGACCGACCAGCAGGGCGACGCCGGCGGCGCCCACCGCGAGTCCGAGCGCTCGACGCGGGCCGATCGCCTCGGGGGCTCGGGTGAAGCGACTGGCGAGAATGGAAAAGAGGGGCACCGCGCAGATGATGAGCGACGTCAGGGAGCTCGTGATGTGTTGTTCGGCGTTCGACATGAAGTACCACGGGACGCCGAATTCGACCACCCCGAAGATCGCGATCCACTTGAGGTGACGTCCCACCGCGGGCCAGGAGCGCTGGTGGAGGACCACGGGCGCTAAGAGCAGGGCGGCGGGTCCGGTGCGCGCGAGCACCAAGACGCCGGGGTCGAGCTGTCGCACGGCGACGCGGATGAGTAGATACGGGATGCCCCAGAGCACGGCCATCGCCCCAAAAAGCAACCACCCCCGCCGCGTCACCCCCCCAGCCTATCCCCCGAATTGGGTGTTGCACTTTTGTCCTTTTTTGTGCATAAAATGTCACTATGCGTATTGCCATCGTGGGAGCAACCGGGTACGCCGGACTCGAGGTGCTTCGCCTCGCGGCGTCGCACCCGGACCTCGACGTGGTCGTGGCGACGGGGGAGTCCCACGCCGGTCGCCGCGTCGCCACGCACGCACCCGCCCTGGCGGCCCTTTACCCGGAATTGATCTTCGCGCCCACCGAGAGCGTGCGCGACGCGTTGATCGACGTCGCCTTCATCGCCCTGCCCCACGGTGCGAGTCAGGGCTACGTGCCCCAACTCCGCGAACGCGGGGTCGTGGTGGTGGACCTCGGCGCCGATTTCCGTTTGAAGTTGGCGTCGGACTACGACGAATGGTACGGCGCGGCGCACCAGGCGTCACACCTGCTCTCCGAGGCCGTCTACGGTCTCGTCGAACGGCACCGCGACGAACTCGTGGGAGCGGGTCTCATCGCCGTCCCGGGTTGCTACCCCACGGCCAGTGCCCTCGCACTAGGTCCCTTCCTCGATCTCGGCCTCATCGAGACCCGGGGCATCGTGGTGAATGCGCTGAGTGGCGCCTCGGGAGCGGGTCGTGGCCTCGACGAGCGACTGCACTTCTCACGGTTGGCGGGTAACGCGGAGGCCTACGGCCTCCTGGGGCACCGGCACACCATCGAGATGCAGCGCGAGCTCGGGGCCGAACTGCTCTTCACGCCTCACCTGGTGCCGGTGGCGCGCGGCATGATCGTCACGGCCTACGCGCGCGTGCGCGCACCACTGACCTCCGAGGCCGCGCTGGACGTCCTGCGCTCGACCTACGCGAACGAACCCTTCGTGGTCGTCAGTGACGAACCGCCGACCTTGAAGGACCCGGTGGGTTCGAACCTGTGCTTCGTGTCGGCGCGCGTGGACGAGCGCACCGGGTGGCTCGTCGCAATGAGTTCGCTCGACAATCTGGTCAAGGGGGCCGCGGGGCAGGCTATTCAGGCCTGGAACGTCGCCTCGGGGCGCGACGAGACACTGGGACTTCCCAGTAGCGGGGTGACGCCGTGACGCGCCTCCTCGTGAAGATGGGGGGACACGCCCTCGACGACGTGACTCCCTCGAGTCGCGTCCTGCTGGCCCTCGCCGAGGACCTCGCCGAGTTGCGTGGGCGTGGCACCGAGGTCGTCGTGGTGCACGGTGGCGGTCCCCAGATCGCCGATCTGTTGGCGCGCGTGGGCCTGGTCAGTGAATTCCACTTGGGCCTGCGTATCACGAGTCCCCAGACCATGAGGTACGTGTCCATGGCCCTGGCGGAGGTCAATACCGCCATCGTGGGGGCGATGTCGCGCGGGGAATTGCGCTGCGTGGGACTCAACGGCGTCGACGCCCGCATGATTGTCGGCGCGTCCCTCGGCGCGCCGTGGGACCGGGCCGCAACGGTCGCCTCGGTGGACACCTCGATTCTCGAGGACCAGTGGCGGTGTGGCGTGGTGCCGGTGGTGAGTCCCGTGGGCCTCGACCACGAGGGCGAGTTGGTGAATTGCAACGCCGACGTGGTCGCCGGGGCCCTCGCCGGGGCGCTGCGCGCGGACCACGTGGTCCTGCTCAGTGACATCGACCAGTTACTCGCCGACCCCGACGATCCGGCGAGCGCGTTGCGCCAGGTGAGCTCGTCGCAGGTGCGCGAGTTGATCGCGACGGGCGCGGCGCGCGACGGAATGCGGCCCAAGATGACTGGCGCCCTCGACGCGCTGCGCGCCGGAGCACGTCGGGTTATCCTCGCCAACGGTACGCGACCGCACGCCGTTCGTGACGTACTCCTTGGTCATATCCCCACGACGGAGGTCCTAGCGTGACGCGACATTTCACCACCATTGCCGAGACCAGCGACGACGACCTCCGACGTATTTACCACGTGGCGCTCGGGGCCTTCGACGACACGACGCTCGCGGGTCAGGGTGTGGCGCTGGTCTTTGAGCGCCCCAGTCTGCGCACGCGCGCCGCCAGTTCGACCGCGGTCAGTGAACTCGGCGGCTTCGCGACGTTCTTCTCTGACGAGGAGATCGGTCTGGATCACCGCGAGTCCGCGGAGGACGTGGGTCGCACGCTGGCCGAGATGTACGCCATCTGTGCTGCGCGCGTCCGTCACCACGAGATCTTCGCGCGGATGATCGCGGCCACCGGCGATCGCCTGTCACTCATCAACCTCTTGAGCGACGTGGCCCATCCCACCCAGGCCGTGGCCGACGTCTTGACCCTGGCCGAGCACTTCTCGTCGGGTGACGTCGCGGGACTGGCCGGTCTGAGGGTCGCCTACGTGGGCGACGCCACGAACGTGACGCGCTCACTGTGCGTGGCGTTGTTGCGTCTCGGGGCCCACGTCACGGTGGGCGCGCCCGAGAACTACCAACTCGTGGCCGGGGGGCTCGAGGACCCCACGACGGTCCGAGGCGGGGGGGCTTTGCGCCTCGTGGACGCGGCGTCCGACGCGGTCCGAGGCGTTGACGTGGTCTATACCGACGCCTGGGTGTCGATGGGAGTCGAGGATGAAACCGCCCAACGACGGCGCGACCTGGCGTCGTTTCGCGTGAACAGCGATCTCATGGCCGAGGCCGCGCCGGGCGCGGTGCTGTTGCATTGTCTGCCGGCGCACCGCGGCGACGAGATCACCGACGAGGTCCTGGATTCTCCGTCGTCGTTGGTGTGGCGACAGGTGTTCCACCGTCGCTCGGCCATGCGCGGCGTTCTCCGCTGGATAAAGGAAGACGAATGACCAAGACGCAACGACAACATCGCATCAGTGACCTGTTGGAACGCGAGATCATCTCGACCGCGGCGCAGTTGGTGGCGCGCCTCAAGTCCGAGGGGATCGCCGCCACCCAAGCCACGGTGACGCGCGACCTGCAGGACCTGGGCACCATCAAGGTGCGCGACCTGCACGGGTCTCGGCGCATCGTCATCGCCTCGGCCCCCACGGTGTCAGCGGCGCCGGTGGACCACCTACGGCGCATGATGGGCGAGTGGGTCGGTTCGGTCGACTGTTCGGGCAACCTGGTCGTGATCCGCACGCCCCCGGGTTGCGCTCACGTGGTGGCCTCGGCCCTGGACCGCAGCGCGCTCGACGGAGTACTCGGTTCGATCGCTGGAGACGACACCATTTTGGTCATCGCGGACGAACACCTGGGGGGCAGTACCCTCGTGCGCCAGTTCCGCGCATTGGCGGGGCTCGACGACCTTGCGGTGACGAAAAAGGGGAGGAAGCAATGAAACGTGTAGTGCTGGCCTATAGCGGGGGACTCGACACATCGGTGGCCGTGCGCTGGATGATCCAGGAGTGGGAGGTCGAGGTGGTGTGTGTGCTGGTCAACGTGGGCCAGGATGCCGACACGTCGGAGAGTTTTGACGACATTCGCGCTCGGGCCCTGGCGGCCGGGGCGCTCGAGTGCGTGGTAGTCGACGCTCGCGACGAGATGGCCGAAGAGTTCTGCGTCAGCGCCATCGCCGCCAACGCGCTCTACGAGGGGAAGTACCCCCTGGTCTCGGCGCTGTCACGGCCGGTGATCGTGCGTCACTTGGTCGATCAAGCGCGTAAGTTCAACGCCCAGGCTGTGGCCCACGGGTGCACCGGCAAGGGCAATGACCAGGTGCGCTTCGAGGTGGGAACCCACGCGCTCGCGCCCGATCTGGAAGTCTTGGCGCCGGCGAGGAATTGGGGGATGACGCGCGCGGACTCGGTGGAGTACGCGATGAGGTGGGACATCCCCATCAAGGCCACCAAGGAGAAGATCTACTCCATCGACGAGAACCTCTGGGGTCGCGCCATTGAGTGCGGGGCCATGGAGGACCCGTGGGCCACGCCGCCCGAGGAGCCCATGACCCTGACGCGCGTTCGATCGAGCGAGCCGGTGGAACTGACCCTGAGTTTCCTCGCCGGCGTCCCGGTCGCTCTCGACGGTGTTGAGATGCCCCTGGCGACACTGATTACGAGCCTGAATCTTCGTGCCGGATCGACGGGCTACGGTCGCATCGACATGGTGGAGAATCGCCGCGTGGGTATCAAATCGCGTGAGGTGTACGAATGTCCTGCGGCGCTAGCCTTGATCGCGGCCCACGCTGACCTGGAGGATCTCGTCCTCGAACGCGACCTGCACCACGAGAAGGCGCGCGTCGGAATCCGGTGGGCCGAACTGGTCTACGACGGTATGTGGTTCTCGCCACTCAAGGAGGCGCTCGACGCCTTCATCGCCGAGACACAGCGTCACGTGAGCGGTGACGTCCGTCTGCGCTTCGAGGCGCCGGGTCTCATGCGCATCGTGGGACGGCGTAGCCCCATGGCCCTCTATGACTACGCGCTCGCCACGTACGACGCCGACGACGCGTTCGAGCACGCCGACTCCGAGGGCTTCGTCAAGATCTACGGCCTCGGCGTCAAGACGTGGGCGGCTCGCCAGGGCGCCAAGAACGCTACCCCGCCCCAGTCATGACCCTCTGGGCCGGACGATTCTCGGCGTCCATGGACGAGACGCTGTGGAACTTGTCGGAGAGCTTCTCCTTCGATCAGGTCCTCTACGCGCACGACATCCAGGGTTCGATGGCCCACGTCGAGGGGCTGGCCGCGGCGGGTCTCGTGACGAGTGACGAGTGCGCGACGCTGCTGTCGACGCTGGAGACGATTCGCGCCGAATTCGACGCGGGCACCTTCGAACGTGGGCGCAGTGACGAGGATGTCCATATGGCGATCGAGCGTCGCGCGACCGAACTCGCCGGTGACGTGGGCGCCAAGATCCACACGGCGCGTAGTCGCAATGATCAGGTAGCGACCACGCTACGGCTCTTCACTCGTGACGCGATCACCGAGATTGCCCGCGGTACGCTCGACCTGATGTCGACCCTGGTTCGGGTAGGTCAGGAGAACGCCGCGACGTACCTCCCGGGCTATACCCACCTGCAGCGCGCGCAACCGGTCCTCCTGACGCACCATCTCCAGGCCCACGTCTGGAGTTTGGCGCGTGACGTTGAACGGCTCTTGGACGCGCGCCGACGAACCAACGTGTCACCCCTCGGCGCGGGAGCCCTCGCCGGCACGTCGCTGCCGATCGATCCCGCGCTGACCGCGCGGATCCTCGGTTTCGACGCCGCCTTTGCCAATTCGATGGACGCGGTTTCGGACCGGGACTTCGTTGCCGAGGCACTCTTCGACGTCGCTCTCCTCGGGGTGCACCTCTCGCGCATGGGCGAGGAATTGGTGTTGTGGACCACGTCGGAGTTCAACTTCGCAACTCTCGGTGATGACTTCACCACGGGATCGTCGATGCTGCCCCAGAAGAAGAACTCTGACGTCGCGGAGCTCGCGCGCGCCAAGTGCGGAAGATTGGTCGGAAATTTGACCGGATTGTTGGTGACGCTCAAGGGCCTGCCCCTTTCGTATAACCGCGACTTGCAGGAGGACAAGGAACCACTCTTCGACTCGGTCAAGCAAGTCCTCTTGGTGCTGGCCGCCCTCGGCGGGGCGTACCGCTCGATGACGTTCCACGCCGACGTCGCAGCACGGGCGGCGGACGACCAACTTCTCGTCGCGATCGACATCGCCGAGCGACTCGTGGGGGGTGGCATGCCCTTTCGACGAGCGCATGAAGTGGCGGGTGCTTTGGTGGGCCGGGCCATCCGTGAGGGTCGCTCCCTGGCCGACGTCGTGAAAGACGAACTCGACGTGCCGGAGTTCGCCGAATTGTTCGTTCCGGGAACGTCCCTCGCGCAACGACGCTCCCCGGGCGCCTCGGGTCCCGAGGCGGCGTCGCGGCAGTCGGATCTCCTCGACGCGCGAATCAGCGAGCTTCGAGGCGAGCTGTAGGACCCTTGTGAAGTTGTACGTGGGTGAGCACCCGACGGGGTCCACGCACAAAGTCGTCGTAAGAGGGACGGCGCGGAGGGCACTCGAGAGTTTCCCCACGCCCGTCGGACACGAAATGTGAATTCGAAGCTGGCCGCCACTAAAGGTGAATCGTGATCCACCGTCGCGTTCGCGAACTGCTCACTCAGCCGCCCGCTGTGGCCGGAGAGGCTACACTAGCGCCGCTGTCGAAATACCCTTACGAGTAGTGGTGTTGATTACATCGCGAGGTGAGTTCTTCTTAGGGATTTCGATGGCGTTCTCTATGCGACAGATACAGTTTTGTGGGTCTCACTTTCGGGAACTTGTCGTGGGCCGTACCCTCAGTGACACGGCGATTCGCGATGGACGATCATTCCGTTCCTTTATTCGACGAGCTGCGGTCGACCCGGAATTTTGCGAGCACTGGCCGCTTCGAGAATCATCTCAGTGATGGACTACCGATTCCTGAGGAAAAAGTAATAGAACGTCGCGAACGCTATGACGATTGCAACATTTGCGATAAGGCGCTGAGTGAAGTGGTGCCGGAAAAATACGGTGTCGACGGTGACCACGATGACCACTATCGCCACCACGAAAAGAATCCCGCTCGTTCTTCTCCCCATAAGTCTGATCTCCTTGATTTAACCGTACCAATACGTCGCGCGAAATGTACGAATCAAAAGTTGGAAATGGGGATTTCTCCCTACTTTATGATTTGTGAAGGAGACGCGCGGACGTGATGGGGCACTAAATAAAATGTGCGGCCAACAGATCAAAGGCCTTTGCGATTACCTTTGAAGTGATGCGTGAGATGTCGTTGGTTGGAGGTCTCGTCGAGAATGAAGTTGCCGCACTCCTTGAGATAGGGACGCGTCGTGGTTTCGAATGGAGTGGGGAGTACCGGATTTCGTCGTGGTCCCTACGGTTGAATGCGCCCTCCCTTGGAATCGCCAATTGCTGAAACCGTTGCGACCGAGTGAGTTCTAGTGAGTCCACTCATGCTGCACTCCTCACGGAGTTGTTCGGCCCGACAGGTGTCGGGCCTCCCTTCCGCGTGTCATCGCCAGCCGCTGAGTGAGACTCAGTCTGATGCTC
>JAJZEN010000122.1 GCA_021828545.1 Actinomycetes bacterium | reverse complement strand
CGCGGCGACAACGTTAGCGTTGTATTGGACCCCCAATCGTGTTTCGTCATGAACGCACAGGAAGAGGCCTAGATCAATGTTTGCCGCCACAGTATCGTCCGGCGTTGTCGTTCTGGTCGGCGCGGTCTTTTTGGCCTGCGCCGTCGAGATGGTCGAGGCCCTCACCATCGTCGTCGCGGTGGGCCACACGCGAGGTTGGCGTTCCGCGTTCGAAGGCGTGGTCGCCGCACTCGTGGCCCTGGCGGCCCTGGTCGGCGCCTTTGGTCCGGCCCTGGTGCACGTGCCTTTGAGTGTCCTTCGACTCATCGTGGGCGGAGTGCTCCTGATCTTTGGTATGCAGTGGCTGAGAAAGGCCATTCTTCGCTCCAGTGGACTTAAGGCCATGCACGACGAAGACGCCATCTACGACGAAACGGTCGCCGAACTGCAAAACGCCACCACGGACACTGGACGGGATCGGATCGCGTTCGTGATGGCCTTCAAGGGCGTGTTCCTCGAGGGTCTCGAAGTAGTGGTGACCGTCTTGACGTTGGGGACCTCGGCGCATCGCTTGGGGCTCGCGGTGGTGGTGGCAGCCATCGCCGTGGTGATCGTGGCAATCATCGGAGCGGTCGTGGCTCGGCAACTCTCCAACGTGCCCGAGAACGCCATGAAGATGAGCGTGGGCGTCCTGCTCGTGAGCTACGGCACGTTCTGGGTCGGTGAAGGTCTCAAGGTGAGGTGGCCCGGGAACGATAGCTTTCTGGTCGCCTTCGTGGCCCTCTACGCGGTGGTGTGCTGGGCCCTCATCACCCTGATCCGCCCCAAGAGCTCTCCCTCGACTTTGAAGGTGGGCGCGTGAAGGGCGATCAACCACTCGTCATTCGACTGCTCAAGGGATTCGGTCTTTTCTGGTGGGACTTCCTCATTGGCGACACGCCCGAACTCTTCGTGGCGGTTCTGGTGATCATCGGAGTCGTCGCGCTCTTAAGTACGGCGTGGCACGTCAATAGCGTGGCGGTCGTCGCGTTGCCGGTATTGGCTATCGTCGCACTGACGATCTCGGTCAAGCGCGCCAGCGACGCCGCCAAGCGCAAGTAGTCGTACTACGCCAGGGCGGCGTCGAGGGTGATTGTCGTGCCCGTGAGCGCCTTGGACACGGGGCAACTGGCCTTGGCCGTTTCGGCGGTCGTCACGAAGGTCGCCTCATCCATGTCGTCGACGACACCGCGAACACTGAGCGCAATACCCGAAATCAAAAAACCACCAGCCGGATCTGGTCCGAGCGTCACCGTCGCACTCACGTCCAGGCTGACCGGCGTGGCGCCGGCCTGACCCAGAAGAGCGGAGAACTGCATGGCGTAACACGCGGAGTGGGCGGCGGCAATCAATTCCTCGGGGCTCGTGACGCCCTCGGCGTCGTCGGCGGCGCGACGAGGGAAACTCACGTCGTAACGTCCGACATTGCTACTCGAAAGGGTCACGACGCCCGAGCCGTCGTTCAGTCCTCCGGTCCAGTGGGTATCAGCGGTACGAGATGGCATGGTCACACTCCTGTCGGGGTTTACGTCTGGCATCCTACCGACGCGGCCGGTCGAGCGATTCGACACCCCGTGTACCCGTTGAGTGTCACCTCAGGTCGAGCATCTCAGGACACGAACTTTAGGACAAGGAATTGAAGCGGTTGGGATCCTTCGACGGGAAGAACAAGAGAACGACGTCGGCGACGGGGCACAAATACCACCAGCCTGAGTGGTCGCTGTCGTGGTAGCGCCGAACGGTGACGGCGAGACTCGGGATCAGCAGCCCGAAGTCCCAAATGTAGAACAATCGGGTGAATGAGACGATGACCAGCCAGCCCACCCAGAAGAACAGGATCCAGTACCAGTATTCGGCGCGCGAGGCGCGGCCACTGAAGGTGGCGTACTTCTGAATGCACGAGCGAATCGCCTGGTCGAACTTCACACTTGCTCCCTAATCACTTGGTGGGGTCCAAATTACCAATTGCCTCCGCTACTCCGTCCCGGCGGCGCCGAGCTCCGACGGCTCACCCAGTGTTGCGCAGTCCCGTGGCAATACCGTTAATCGTGAGCAGGAGAGCGCGTTGCAGGACGTCGTCGACGGGCCCATCGTTCTCACGTTGGGCGCGCACCCGTTCGAGTAGTTGAATCTGTAGGAGTTGTAAGGGTCGAAGGTAGCGATCTCGCGTCTCGAGAGTCGTCGCCAGGAGGGGCTGGCTCTCGAGTAGTCGGTCGGATTGCATCACCGTGAGCAACTCGGCCATGGTCACTTCGTGTTCGGCGACGATCTGGTCGAAGAGGTAGTGCAGTTCTTTGGGCACTAGGTGTTCGACGTAGCGCCGAGCCACCTCCAGATCCGTCTTGGCTAATGTCATCTCGACATTGGAGATGAACGTCGAGAAAAAAGGCCACTCGAGGTACATCTGTCGGAGGTGCTCACCGTGACCCGCTACTCGCGCGGCGCGAAGGCCCGAACCAACGCCGAACCAGCCCGGGACGATCTGGCGCGACTGAGTCCAGCCAAAGACCCACGGGATCGCCCGCAGCGAATCGATGCCGTCTTCGCCGGTGACGCGACGTGCGGGGCGTGAGCCCATGTGTAAGTTGGCGAGTTCACTCACGGGGGTGGAACTGGTGAAGTAGGCGGGTAGATTGGCGTCGCCGACGAGACCTCGATAGACGGGCAGCGACGCTTCAGCGACGAGATTCATAGTCTCGTTCCACACGTCGAGTTTGATGGGGTCGACCCAGGGCTTGGCGTGAAAAACCACCGCCTCCAACACCGCCGCGAGGAGGAGTTCGAGGTTCTCGCGGGCCAGTGACGGTAGAAGGTACTTGTCGGAGATAACCTCACCCTGTTCGGTAATCTTGATTGAGCCGTTCAACACACCGTAGGGTTGGGCCAGGACGGCGTCGTGAGTGGGCCCCCCGCCACGACCCACGCTCCCGCCACGACCGTGAAAGAGGCGCAGGGCAATACCGTGGCGCGCGGCGACGTCACGTAATTGTCGTTCCGCTTGGTGGATACCCCACTGTGAACCAGTGATGCCCGCGTCCTTGTTGGAGTCGGAGTAACCCAACATGATCTCTTGGACGTTCCCGCGAAGCTCGACCACGCGGCGATAACTGGCGACACTCAGGAGTGACTCGAAGATCTCGCCGGCGTGGTGCAATTCGTCGAGCGTCTCGAAGAGAGGGGCGAAACCGATGCGGACTCGGCCCGAGGAGATGTCCACTAAGCCCGCCTCCCGAGCCAGGACCACCGCCGCCAACAGATCGTCGGCACCCTTGGTCATGGAGACGATGTAGGTCTCACAGGCCGCCGGTCCGAAATGGTCGATGATCTCACCCATGGCCAAGAACACCCGAAAGGTCTTGAGGTCGGTTCCCTCCAGCGGGCAGGGGTGCGAGAAGAGCGGCCGACGCGAGTCGAGCTCGCGACGTAGGACCTCGAAACGCTGGTCGCGTGAGAGTTCGTCGTACGCGCGCGGAAGCTCTCCGAGTCGGTCAAAGAGCGTCGCGAGGGCGGCGTGGTGCGCCGCGGCGTGCTCGCGGATGTCGAGGGTCGTCAAGGTGAGACCGAAGGCCGACACCGTGATGATCGAACGCTCCAACGTGCCGCGGGCCAATAATTCCGAGCCGTTGTCGATGAGAGAGGTGTAGAGGAGCATCAGGTCGTCGACCAACTCCTGACTGGAGGCGTAGTCGTGGCCGTCACGGTGTCGCGACCGATCCTCCATGCGGCGTTGCGTCGCGTCGAGGCGTACCCGGATGCAACTGAGTTTGAGTCGATAGGGCTCCTCGGCGTTTAGGCGCAGGTAGCGCGCATCGGGTTGGAGCCGTGAAAGATCATCCTCGATGGAGCGCCGCAACTCCTCTGAGATGCCGACGTGCTGGACCGACACGGAGATCTCGTCCATCAACTTGGAGAGCATGGCGCGTAGGGCACGGACCGCGACGCCCAACGCCAGGTCGACGACGGACGACGTCGCTTCGGGGGTCACGAAGGGATTGCCGTCACGATCACCTCCAATCCATGATCCGAAGGTCAAGGGTCGAGCGAATGGCGAGATGGCAACTCCGAGTCGCTGGGCGTTGGACACGAGTTGCTCGAGAACGTCGGGCACGACACTGCGCATCAAATGGTCGACGTAGTGCAGCGCGTTGCGCGCCTCGTCGAGCACTTCGGGTCGCTCGAGACGTAACTCGTCGGTTTGCCACAGGGTGTCTATCAGTTCGGCGGTACGACGTTGACGTAACGTCGCGCGCAGCGGTGACGTCGCGGCGCTCCCCTCGTCGAGCAGTGCACTGATCGAGCGCAGTTTGAGGAGCACCGAACGTCGAGCTGCCTCCGTGGGGTGCGCGGTGAACACTGGTCGCACCGCGAGGTGGTGCACGGCCGCGGCGACCTCTTCGGTGCGGACGCTCCCGGCCGCCAGGGCCGCGAGGACTTCGTCGGCCACGCGCGCGAGCGGTCCGTCATCGTCGTTCCGACGATTCCGTCCCTGGCGCGCACGGTGAGTCTGTTCGGTGACGTTGGCGAGGTGGAAATACATGGAAAAGGCTCGGACCAGCTGGCTGGCTGTCGCCAGGTCGAGATTCTCGAAGTCTCGAAAAGTCTTCTCCATGTCGCGTCCGGCGTTCGCGCGGACCGACTCCACCAGACCCAGGAATTCCTCGGACGTCTGTCGTCGTAACGTGTCGTCGAGCATCGCACTGAGCGCGTCGAGGTCGCGGTAGAGGGCGTTGAGGTCATCGAGGTGCATTGGCGTCGTCGACACTGCCGTGTGCGGAATCGCCGTCTGGGGGTCGGTCACGCTCTAACGTTACAAAACTTTCTCAATCACCCGGTGGTCGAAGGAGAGATAGTGACGATGCCTGGCGCCCCCGCCGCGCCGCTACCCACTGAAAGGACTGCGGCGCTCCCCAGGGGGTCACGTGCACGGTCCGTCGTTCTTCCACGAGATCGAACTCGTCCCCGAGGAGCTCCATGATGCCCTCGGCGTCGTAGCGCGTCACGCTCAGACCCGAGCAGGTTGTCGGTCCGTCGGGCGCAAAGACTCCGATGATGACTGCACCGTGCGCCGATAACGCTCGACGCAACGTCGCGAAGTAGAGCGCGCGACGCTCGGGGGAAATGAAGTGCAGGACCTCCCGATCGTGCCACACGTCGAAGGTCCTCGAGCTCTCCCAGCTCGTCACGTCGCTCACGACCGCGCGAACCAAGGGACACGCCACGCGCGCGAGGAGGGTCTGCACCGCCGACGCCGAGACGTCGAGGACCGTGAGGTCGTGGTAGCCGCGGCGCAGGAGATGGTCGACGTAGAGCGAGGCTCCGGCCCCTACGTCGAGCACCGCGTCGTCGCTCGTGACGCCTAACGCCTCGCCGAGTTCCAACGAGACAACGGGCTCGAGCTCGTACCAACTGACCGCGTCGATCGGTCGTGTGTCGTAGACCTCGTCCCAGTGGTTGGACATGAGTCCAGTATGCACCTTCATGGCGTGGACCAGAGCGGGCTCGTGGATCGCAGCACAACGCAAAGAGCCCGGGCGGGGACCCGGGCTCTTTGGTACCACTCCGGTTGCTCTATACGACGGCAGTGTCGTCGACTCGTCGATAGTGCCGGAGACCTAATAGCGTCAAGACCAACATCAATGCGGCGGCGATGAAGGCTCCAATCGCGGCGTAGAGGGCGATCTGACCGAAGGTCCAGTACCCGTACGCATTGAGCAGCGAGCCGCGCAGCATGGTGCCCTTAAAGACGGTGGCGACCTGGTTCTGTAGCGCCGCGTTGTTGGGGTCTTTGATGAGTTGGGCGCTAAGTTGCGAGTAGGTCTGACCTGCGCCAATCTCTTGGAGGTGCACCGCGATGAAGTCATCGGCGTACACCTCAGCTTGAGCCCCCGTCAACATCTGTTGACCGGCGTACTGCGAGACCGAAGGGATCATCGAGGGGGTGATCTCGGTGCCGACTTTCGCGTTCGCGAAGGCGGCCTTGGCGGGGAAGTAGATCTTCTGCTCGGCGAGTTGAGTCTTCACTTGGGAGTTGGCGAAATTGAACCCCCATAACAACAACGAGCCCGCCCCGATGAGGGTGACCGTGAGGAGGACTCCCGTCCAGGTGAGCAACAGGTCCAATGTACGACGCTTCATAAGTGGTCCTTTCGCTAGGCGACACTCATATTGTGCGACCTTTCACAAGCGTCGGTTGCTCTCCTACTAGGGTCCGAAGGCACATACCGCCGCCGGATCTAAAGGACGATACCGAGGCGCGCGAGGAATCCCACTCCCATCACCGCGGCTTCGCAGCCCACGTCGTCGAGGGCGGCGAGGTCGGTGTCGTCGCGCACTCCGCCGGCCGCGACGACCTTGAGCCCGGTGGCGCAGGCTCGCGAGTACAGCTCGAGGTCCGGTCCGGTCATGGTGCCGTCGCGCGCGATCGCGGTCACGTGCACGCGCGTTACGCCCGCGGTCACACACTGGGCGAGGGCGTCGTCGAGGCCCACACCCGTCGACGACAACCAGCCACGCACTTCGAGGATGCCGTCGCGCACGTCCAGCGCGGCCACGAGTCGCTCGCCGAGCTCGGCGCGGAAACGCGCGAGCGCTCCCGCTTCGCTCCAGAGCGCGGTGCCGAGTATGACGCGCTGAGCACCGGCTCCGAGCACCTCACGCGCGGTCTCGAGAGAGCGGATGCCCCCGGACACCTGTAGGGGAATGTCACCCGCGAGCGCGACGCAACGCGCGATCACGTCGGTGCGCAACGCGCCATCACGCGCACCTTGGAGGTCGACCACGTGTATTAGGTCCGGTCCCGTCGCGACGACGCGGGCGAAGAATTCTTCGAGGGGCTGGCGAAAGAGGACGTGCTCGTAGTCGCCTCGTTCGAGGCGTACGGCGTCGTCGCCCAGGAGATCGATTGCGGGAATCAGTTGCATAGTAGCGTGTTACTACGCTAGCATAGTGTTATGACCAGTGGCAAAGTTCTCCCCGCGGACGCGCACGACGAAACCGTACAGCGCTTCGACGTGCTGGTGGACGCCTTCGTGCGCGTACGCGATCCCGAGATCATGGCGGCATTTTTGCACGACCTGTGCACCACGGCCGAACTCGACGCGATGGGCCAGCGTCTCCAGGTCGCTCGCCTGGTCAGCGAGACGGTTCCCTATCAGGAGATCTCGCGACGGACGGGCGCCTCCACCGCGACCGTGACCCGAGTGGCGCACTGGCTGCGCTACGGCGAGGGTGGCTACGACGTGGTACTGAAGCGAGGACGTCCATGAATCGACGGCTCACTCTGGCCTTGCCCTCCAAGGGCCGTCTGCGCGAACCATCGTGGTCGCTGCTCGAAGCCACGGGCGTCGCCCCCCAGGCGCCCGGAGAGCGGGTGCTCCAGACATTTTGTCGTAATGCTGACATTGACTTATTGTTCGTACGCGCCGACGACGTACCCGAATACGTTCAAGACGGCATCGTCGATTGCGGGATCACCGGACTCGACCTGGTGAGTGAGCGCGATTTCGACGTCGACGTATTGCTCCGTCTGGGTTACGGGACCTGCTCACTCCAAGCGGCCGTGTCCACCGAGGACGCCGCCCAGGATTTTGAGGATCTCGACGGGCGACGCATCGCGACCTCGCACCCGCGAATTGCCGCGCGGTGGCTCGACGAACGTGGCCTTAAGGCCGAGATCGTGCGCGTGACGGGTTCAGTGGAGATTTCACCTCGGTTGGGGCTCGCCGACGCCATCATCGACCTCGTGTCCACGGGTTCGACGTTGCGGACCAATGGCTTGCGCTCACTGGGCACACTCTTTGAGTCCGAAGCAGTGTTGGTGGGACGCCGCGGCTCGATCGACCTCGAAGCGCAGCGCACTCTGACGATGGTGCTCGCCTCGGTCATTAATGCGCGCGCCACCCGGTACCTGCTGTGCAATATCGCCAAGGAACGCCTCGGGGACGTCACCGCGTTGTTGCCGACGACGGGTTCGCCCACCGTCATGGACCTCGCGACACCTGGGATCGTCGCGGTCCACGCCCTGGTGCCGGCGGCGCAGATTTGGTCGCTGTTACCCCAACTCCAAGCCTGTGGCGCGAGTTCAATCCTCACGCTGCCCGTCGAAAGAATGATGCCATGAGCACTCCCGTCAAGACTGATCGACCCATCACCATCGAAGAGATCGTCGACGACGTGCGTGAGCGCGGTGACGCCGCGCTGGTGCAGTGGAGTCAACGACTCGACCAGACCACGGCGAGCGTTCCCGAACGTGCCGTGGCCTACGGCGATATTCCTACGGGCGCGGTCCTTGACGCCGCGCAGTCGGTGCGCACGTGGCACGCCGCCCAACGGCCCCAGGACATCACTCTCGAAGTATCACCGGGGGTGACTCTCGAGCGACGGTGGACGCCGCTGCGATCGGTGGGCGTCTATGTCCCGCGTGGTCTCGTCTCGTCGCTCATCATGGGAGCGGTGCCCGCGCAGGTCGCCGGGGTCGAGCGTATCGTGGTCTGCACGCCGCCGAAGGGGGCGGCCGCCGTGGCGGCCGCGGCCGCGCTCTTGGGCATCGAGGAAGTGTGGGCCGTGGGCGGCGCCCAGGCAATCGCGGCGATGGCCTACGGAACAGAATCGATCGCGCGGGTGGACAAGATTGTCGGGCCAGGTGGCGGGGCGGTGAACGCGGCCAAATTGCTGGTGAGCCGCGACGTGGCGATCGACCTTCCCGCCGGTCCCAGTGAGATCGTGGTGGTGGCCGACGTGGGCTTCGACGAGACAATCATCCAGCAAGAACTCGACGCCCAGATGGAACACGGTCCCGATAGTCGGGCCTTCGTGGTGCGCGTCGGCGACGACGTCGACGAGGCGCTCGCTCAGGTGGAGGCCTACGCCGCGGAGCACGTCGCGCTCCTCGGACCTCGCGCCGAGTCCCTGGCCGGTCGGATTCGTAACGCGGGTGCGGTGTTCGTCGGACCCTATTCACCCGTGCCCGCGGGGGACTACGCCACGGGTGGGAATCACGTCTTGCCGACGGGCGGATGGTCGCGGTCGACCGGCGGATTGGGACTCGAGGCCTTCATGAAGACGGTGACGGTGCAGCGGCTAAGTCGCGACGGGCTCGAACGCCTGGCGCCGACCATCGAGGCATTGGCGGAACTCGAGGGCATGAACGCTCACAAGGCGACGGCACGGCGATGAGCGTTCCCGAGGTGATTGACACCTACTCCTGGCCGCCCTCGAACGAGGAACTGGCCGCGCGCGTGGGACTGCGCGCGGACCAGATACTTCGCTTCGACGGTAATACCCCCGCCGCCCCGCCGCCCAGCGCACGTCCGGCGGCCCTCGCCAAGGCGCTGGCCGACGTGAATGAGTACGACCGTGGTCGTTACCGCGCGCTGCGCCAAGCCATCGCCGATCACCACGGTGTTGGCCTGGACCAGGTGTCTTTGGGCGCCGGGAGTGACGAGTTCATCGTTCTGGTTGCGGCGCTCTTCGCGCGCAACGGCACTATCGCCACGGTGCCCGCCGATTCGTACTCCATGTATCGGTACGCGGCGGGAATGGCCGGCGCGACCATCGTGGACGATCCCGCGGACGCGGACCTCGTCTACGTTTGTCGACCCAACAACCCCACGGGCGAACTCTGCGACGTTCCCGACGTACGCGGCCAGTTGGTGATTGACGAGGCCTACGCCCACTACGCCGGCGTCGACGAGATCGCTCGCGTCGACGACGGCGCAATTGTTCTGCGCACGTTCTCCAAGGCCTACGGATTGGCCGGCGCGCGGGTGGGGTACGCCATTGCCTCAGTTCCGACGACACGGATCTTGAACGCCTACCAAGCCCCGCTGTCGGTGTCGTCGATTTCGGCGGCCCTCGCGCTCGCGGCGCTCACGGGCCCCTTGGACGTCCACGCGCAGATCGTCGAACGAGAGAGGATGGCGCGCGAGCTCCACTCCCTCGGTTTGACGCCCCTCGCGTCGTTCACGAATTTCCTCTTCATCCCTATGGAGAATCCCCAGTCGCTGGTGGAGCGTATGTTGCCCTACGGGGTGATGCTACGCGCCTACGCGCGGGGCCTGCGCATCTCGATGCGCGACGAGGTCGACGACGATATTCTGCTGGGCGCCCTGCGCGCCGAACTGTGCGGCGAACCCCTCGAGTCGGGGCCGTTACGCTATCGGCGCGCCACGGCCGAAACGTTGCTCAATATTCGATTACGGGTTCCCGGCGAGGGCCGCGTGTACGTCAATACCGGGGAAGGTTTCTACGATCACATGCTGACCCAATTGGCCTTCCACGGAGGAATGGACCTACGCCTCGAGGGCGTGGGGGATCTCGAAACGGGTGACCACCACACCGTCGAAGACATGATGCGCGCCTTCGGTGAGGCGCTCGACCAGGCCCTGGGCGACCGTAAGGGTCTCGCGCGCTACGGCGAATCACGCGTGCCCATGGACGAGGCCATCGCCCACGCGGTCGTGGACCTCTCGGGGCGCGCCAAGGCGACCTTGGACATCAACCCCGACCCGGGCATGGCGGCCCACGCCTTTGAGTCGCTGGCCCAGACCGCACGTATCACGCTGCACGTCACGGCGTCGGGCGAGAACGCGCACCACGTCGCCGAGGCCGCGTTCAAAGCGGTCGGACGGGCCATGAACCAAGCGTTGGCTCGTGACGGATCACTCGTGCGTTCGACGAAGGGTTCTCTGTGAGTGACGTCGTCATCATCGACTACGGCGCGGGTAATACTCGGTCGGTTCGAGCGGCCCTGACGCACCTGGGGCGCTCCAGCGAGGTCAGTGCCGACCCCACACTCATTGCGTCGGCGCCCTTCGTCATCTTGCCCGGAGTCGGTTCGGCGCGCACCGCAATGGATCACCTCGACGAGACCGGGGCCGCGGGTGCGCTGCGCTCGCGCTTCGCCGCCGAGTCGCCCATCTTGGGCATCTGTCTCGGGATGCAACTCGCCCTGCAGGCCAGTCAGGAGGACGGTGGCGTCAAGGGACTCGGTCTCCTGGAGGGGCTCGTTGTTCGCCTCGATGCGCCACGGATCCCGCGGTTGGGCTGGGCTCAAGTCGAACCCTGGGGGGAGGCGTTCTACTTCGCGCACTCCTTCGTGGCCGAATCGCCGGACACCGTCGCGACCTCCGAGGGACTCTGCGCTGCGGTACAGCGGGGTTCGTTCCTCGGGGTGCAATTTCACCCCGAGAAGAGTCACGTCGCCGGATTGTCGTTTCTGGAATCATGCCTCTCGCTCGCCTAATCCCCTGTCTCGACGTCGCCCAGGGTCGGGTGGTCAAGGGCAAGAGTTTCGTCAATCTCCGCGACGTGGGTGACCCCGTTGAATTGGCGCAGTACTACAGCGCCGGCGGCGCCGATGAAATGGTCTTCCTTGATATCTCCGCGACCCCCGAGGGCGTGGGCACGATGGTCCAGGTCGTGCAGCGCGTGGCGGACGTGCTCGAAATTCCCTTCACCGTCGGTGGGGGGATTCGCTCGGTCGAGGACGCGTCGCGCATAATCGAGGCGGGAGCGGACCGCGTGTCGCTCAACTCGGCGGCGTTGGCGACGCCGGAGCTGATCACCGAGATCGCCGCTCGATTCGGGTCTCAGGCGGTGGTGGTGGCGATTGACGCGGGGGTGGACGTGGTCTACACCCACGGCGCCCGGGTCGCCACCGATATCGCCACCGTGCCCTGGGCCGTCGAAGCGGCGGCAAGGGGTGCAGGCGAGATCCTGCTGACGTCGATCGCGCGCGACGGTCAGCGCACTGGTTTTGACCTGGCCCTCACCGAGGCGGTGCGCGACGCCGTGGATATTCCGGTGATCGCGTCGGGGGGAGCGGGGAGTGCGGAGCACATCGCCGACGCCCTGCGCGTCACCGACGCGGCGTTGATCGCGTCGATCGTGCACGAGAATCCGGCCGGATTGCCCGGGCTTCGTCGAGAGATCGAGGCGCTGGGCATCGAACTGCGGCCACTCAAGGAGAGACGATGAGCGAGCAACTCCGCGCGGCGATCGTCCAGGACGACGACACGGGGCGCGTCCTCATGTTGGGGTGGATGGATGAGGAAGCCCTCGCGCTCACGCGATCGAGCGGTCTCGTACACTTCTTCTCGCGTTCGCGCCAGCAGTTGTGGCAAAAAGGAGAGACCTCGGGTAACGCATTGCACGTGGTCGAGGTCACCCTGGACTGTGACGAGGACGCGATTCTCGTGCGCGCCCGCGCCGATGGTCCCACGTGCCACGACGGATCCACGTCGTGCTTCACTCCCTGGCTCTGGCGAAAGATCCTGCAGCGCGAGGCGCTCGCCGCACCGGAGTCCTACGTCGCGTCGTCCCTGACGAGCGGGACGGCGTTCCTGGCGCGCAAGGTCGGTGAAGAGGCCGTCGAGACGGTGGTGGCTGCGCTGAGTGAGGATGACGATCGATTCGTCTCCGAGGCGGCGGACCTCTGGTTCCACCTCTTGATGCTGCTGCGCAGTCGAGGAGTGGACCCCGCGGACCTCGAGGACGAACTCCGTCGGCGCGAGAAGTAGGGACTTCTCACCTCTTCGGCTCGCTCTATGACGACGAGCAACGTCATGGCGGGAGGGTTGGCGATCGTGGCGACGCGGTCGTGGTCCGACGCGGGGGCGGCCGCGTCGACGTCGAATCTGGCCCGCGCCACCGCGGTGGTGTCCACGTGGTCCTTGACACGGTTGGCTCGAGAGACGGTGGTGGTGTCGCCACGGGCGAGGAACTTCGCGAGCCTCGAGAGTGCCTCGGCCCAGGGATACGGGGGTTTTCTCCTCTCCGGTTCGCGTGCCCCTCGCCGCCCTTCCCTCGGCGTTGGTGTCCCTTCGCTAGCGCCAACGCCAACGCCAGTGCGAGCTCGATCACCTCGATCCCATGGTGCTGACTGGTGACGAGATCGGCGCGATAATTCGATTTCCCCATCTCGTGGGTCCGTGGCCCTGGGCCGAGGTCATGGGAGCGACCATGACGAGCGCGCTGAACGTCGTTCCCGGGGCGGCCAATCCCGACGGGTTGCGCTCCTTCGGGGCGAGCTCCGCCCGGGACGCGCTGGACGTCAGCGCCTTCGCCGCGGGGCTAGCGCGCCCAGGTCGTCGTAGTCGCCACGCACTTCTCGGATCTCGGGAGTGCGTCGAGTAACACCGAGAACGTTCCCGCTGGTACCCTGCCGTGGTCGGTTATGCGCACCACGGCGTTGGTCTCGTTTCTTCGTGCCATTTCAGCGGGCGTGACCTCGTTGATGATGTCCAACGCCACCGTACCGGGACTCACCACGCTGCCCGCGAGTATGTCGCCCGTGGCGATTGGCTACTTGCGCCACGCGCTGGGATTTCACGGCCTCATTATGACCGATCCGCTGAGCGCGGGAGTCAACTCGGCCCTCCACCTGCGTGTGCCCCGAGCTTCGGTGGACTCGCTCACTACGGGTGCCGATGAGGTTCTGAACGGCGATCTCGCCTCACCCGCAGTGGCACCGACCGCGTCGCACACCGCGGCGGCTTCCGTGGTGACCCTGGCCGCCGACCGGCGCACCCGAGCCGAACTCGTGCGGGCCGCGGCCCTGGTACTCGCCGCGACCAACCACCTCCGGTGCGCGGTTTGAAGGGTCGATCCTAGAGGTAGTGCGGTGGAACCTCGTGATGGTCACGACGGACTTGGCGTAATTCCTCCTTGAGTCGAGCCACTTCCTCGCGCAGGGCGACGACGACGTCACGCAATTCGTCGAGGGTCGGTTCATCGCTCACGAATCACCTCGGGCGTATCGAACTGACCGCATCGAACTGACCGCATCGAACCGGGCGAACCGGACCGGGGTGCTCGTCCTGGTGGGAGGAACCGCTTCGTCGCTCACGGGAAGAGTCCGCGAAGCTTCGTCGCCTCGGCGATTCGCTCGACGCCCACCGCCAGGGCGGTCTCCCGTAAGGTAACGCCGAGTTGGCCGTGACGTATCCAGACCGCGTCGAAGGCGTCGTGCATGGTCGTTTCGAGCCGCTGGTGGAAGAGTTCCTTCTCCCACATGTAGCCCTGCAAATCCTGGGCCCACTCGAAGTATGAGGCCACGACGCCACCGGCGTTGGCGAGGACGTCTGGGACGACGGGAATGTTGCGGTCGCGAAAGACCGCCGCCGCCTCACCGGTGGTCGGACCGTTCGCGGCCTCTACCACTACCGACGCGGCGAGGGTTTCGGCCACCTTCTCGGTGAGGGCGCCGCCTAGAGCGGCGGGAATCGCGATATCCGAAGGGAGTGTGAAGAGCTGGTCGGCCGGTACCACGTCCGCACCGGCGAAGCCGACGACGGTGCCGGCTTCGGCCACGTGCAGGGCCAGGGCGACGGGATCGATGCCTCCCGGGACGTGGATGGCGCCGTTGACGTCGGCGACGCCCACTACCTTCATTCCGCGGTCGCTCAGGAGCTGAATGAGTGGTGCGCCGACCTTACCGTAGC
>JAJZEN010000031.1 GCA_021828545.1 Actinomycetes bacterium | reverse complement strand
GGCACCAGCGGCATTGCCACGCTCGAAACGGGTGTAGTACTCGACGCTGATACCCGCGAGCATCGCTACCTCCTCTCGTCGTAGCCCCGTCACCCGTCGATTCCTGCCGTACGCGGTGAGACCGGCCTGCTCCGGAGTGATCTTGGCCCGCCTCGACGACAGGAACTCTCGAACCTCGTCGGAAGAACTCACCCCTCCACACTAGGAAGACGCGACGACGTGAGGGAGTCCTCGCCAGTGACCCTCCCATGACGACCTGCCACGGTGAACAATGAGGTGCTCAAATTGTTGCACCACCACGACGAATATGCCGTGGTTCGCCGCATCCCAAGAAAAGGAGCCAAGAGTGAGTGACGTCGTCGTCGTTATCGGTGCCGGTTCAATCGGACAAGCTATCGCTCGACGAGTCAGCTCCGGGAAGAAGGTCGTGCTGGCCGACGTGAGCGAAGTGAACGTGAGGGCGGCCGCCGCAGTTCTACTCGACGCCGGCTTCGACGTCGGCACATCGATCGTCGACGTCTCGTCGCGCTCGTCGGTAGCGGCGCTCGCCGAGCTGGCCACGGGATTCGGCGACGTCACCGGACTCATACATGCCGCCGGAGTCTCGCCCAGCCAAGCATCACCCGCGACCATCCTCGCCGTCGATCTCTACGGCACGGCGCTCGTTCTCGAGGAGTTCGGCAAAGTGATGGCGAGAGGTGGTGCCGGCGTGGTCATTTCCTCTCAGTCCGGACACCGTCTCGGTGCGCTGAGTGAGGAGCAGAACGCCGCACTCGCCACGACGCCGACCGAGGATCTCCTGGCGCTCCCCCTCCTGCAACCCGATCGAATCACCGACTCGCTCCACGCCTACCAGCTGGCCAAGCGGGCGAACTCACTTCGCGTCATGGCCGCCGCGGTTCGCTGGGGCGAGCGCGGTGCGCGGATCAACGCGATCAGTCCCGGCATCATCCTCACGCCGCTGGCCAGGGACGAGCTCAGCGGCCCACGCGGCGAGGGGTACCGACGAATGATCGAACTCTGTCCAATCGGACGGGGCGCGACACCGGACGAGGTCGGTGTCGTCGGGGCACTTCTACTTGGTTCTGACGGTGCATTCATTACCGGCAGCGACTTCCTGCTGGATGGTGGCGTCACCGCCTCCTACTTCTACGGTGAGCTCGCCCCTCGCTGAGCAGACCGCAACGTGGGAGCCGTTCAGCTCACCAAAACTTCAACAGGGAGTCCCCGGTGGAACCTGTATCAACCGGAACTCCCTCACACGTCAGAGAAGTGATGTAGTTGGAGTATGCGTGCAGCCATTTTCAACGGACCTCATTCCATCGGTGTCGGCGAGCGACCCGACCCCGCCATCACGGAATCGACCGATGCCGTCGTGCGCGTCGTACTGGGTTGTGTGTGCGGGTCGGACTTGTGGTACTACCGTGGCGAGACACCGCACGCCATCGGCTCAATAGGCCATGAGTTCATCGGCATCGTGGAAGAGATCGGTGCAGACGTCCACGGCGTCGCCAAAGGCAATCTGGTCGTGGCACCGTTCGTGTATTGCGACGGATCGTGTCCCCACTGCCTGGTGGGTATGACGTCGCACTGTCTTGCCGGAGGATCGTTCGGTAACGGGACAATTGATGGCGGACAGGGCGAGGCGGTCCGAGTCCCACTCGCCGGCAGCAGCCTCGTCCCGGTGCCCGGAGCACCATCGAGCCACTCTGGGGAAGTGCTTCGTTCGCTGCTGGCACTTTCCGACGTTATGTGCACAGGGCATCACGCCGCCGTGTGCGCGCGCGTTGAACCTGGCGACACCGTCGCGGTCGTGGGCGACGGCGCCGTTGGTCTCAGCGCAGTTCTCGCGTCCAAGCGACTCGGCGCGTCGCGGATCATCGCACTCAGCCGCAACCCGTCTCGGCAAAAACTGGCAGAGGATTTTGGTGCGACCGACATCGTGGTTGAACGAGGGGACGACGCCATTGCCGCCGTGATGGAGTTGACGGATGGCATCGGTGTCGACGCGGCCCTCGAATGCGTCGGTACGGGACAATCAATGGCCACGGCCCTCGGCATTGCTCGCCCCGGCTCAACAGTGGGAGTGGTGGGCGCTCCCCACGGGGTCGACATCCCTTTCGAAGCGAACTTCTGGCGCGGCGTGGGTTGGCAGGGCGGCGTCGCACCGGCGCGCGCGTACATTCCTCAACTTATGCGCGACGTACTCAGCGGCTCCATCAACCCCGGTCGGGTCTTCGATTTCGAAACCAACCTCGATGACATCCAGAGCGCGTATGAGGCGATGGACGAGCGCCGTGCAATCAAGTCGTTGATTCGGTTCGGAACTCCCTAGGCCTCGGCACGGGGATCAGGACATCGTGGCAACAGTGATTGGGCGACAGGAGTCACTCCGGACAGGGCAAAGGCCCAGGCTTTGCCTGGGCCTTTGCCATTCGTGGCGGGGGCAGGATTTGAACCTGCGACCTTCGGGTTATGAGCCCGACGAGCTACCAGACTGCTCCACCCCGCGATGCGGACCAACATCGTATCAGAAGAATGATGAACGCCATACCTCAGCGGTCGTCGCGCTCGTTCAGAGTCATCCCAAGGACTTTTGGGCCAGCGCCAATTGCCCGTCCATGGCTTGCACGTCACTCTGATAGACCCCGAGATTGCCGGCCTTCAGCGCCGCCTGCGCCGCGGTATAGTCGGCGCTGGCCTGCGCCAAGTACTGCGTGGCACTCTGACCCTTCTTGCCCGCGCCCGTAGGCGTGGACGGCGCCGTTGGTATCGAACCGCCCAGAACACTCGCGATGGCCCCCGACAACGTGGTGGCAAAGCCAACCTTCTGGTTAAACGCCACGATCACGTACTTGAGTTGCGGCAAAGGATTCGTCGTCGACGTCACGTAGAACGGACGCACGTAGAGCACGCTCTGATCGAGTGGCACCATGAGGTCATTACCCAGCAGCACCTGGGAACCGTGTTGATCCAGGAGCGACAGCGTGGAGGAGACCTGCGCGTTCTGGGACATCTCGGAGTCCGCTTGTGCGGGAGAGGTGGTGGATTGTCCACGCGGGGTCTCGTACACACTTAGTTGCCCGTAGTCAGTGGGATCACTCGTCGCGACCATGAAACCCGACAAGTTCTGAACGGTCGAGGAGTTGCCCGCGGGTACGAAAGCCACCGACTCCAGCAATTGTTGGTGGTTCAGCTGGGGCAGGGAGCCCACTTGGAGGATCGGCGCCATAGGTGAAAGGTTTGAGGAGATCTGATTGCCGTTGACGTCGGTCACGACCGTGGCGGCGAGAGCCTGGGTCGCGGGTCCCGCACCGGCCAGCGGCGAGACTTCCCAACGGTCCGCGGCGTCGTAGAAGGCGGTCGCCGAGGTGATGTGGTAGCGACCCAGGATCGCCGCCTGCACCGAGAAGAGGTCCGGCGGGTAGCGAAGGTGGCTACGAATATCAGAGGGCATGGAGCTCAGGGGCTGAAACATCCTCGGGAACGCCGCGGCGTACGCGCGAATGATCGGATCACTCGGGTCCATGATGTAGAAGGTCATCTTGCCGGTGTAGGCGTTCACCACCACCTTGACCGAATTACGAACGTAGTTGAAACTGTAGGGAAGGCCGCCCGGAGACACGTTGAGATCACTGGCGTTTTGAGAATACGGGTAGTGGCTCGAGGTCGTGTACCCGTCGAGGATGAAGTTGACCGATCCGTTGGCGATCACGGCGTAGGGCTGAGAATCAAAGGTCAGGAAGGGCGCCGCCTTTTGGGCCATCTGAGCCACGTCACGTACGAAGAGGACCCGTGACTTCGGGGTGATCTGGTTCGAGATCAAGAAATTGAAATCGCCCAACCGAGCCGCTAGAGCCAGGCGGCTGAAGAACCCGCCCACCGCGACGCCGCCCTTGGCGGCGTAGTGCGTCTCGACGTTGTTCCCGGCGTTGGTCTGATAGTCGAGTTCGGCCTGCTTCGTATTCGCCACCACCCATCCCGTGTCCCCGATACCGAAGTAGATGTCGGGTTGCGTCAACACCGGCATGCCCGACGTCGAGACGGGGGGGACATTGGCGACATCGAAAATGGGGTTACCGGTGGTGGGGTCGACCTGATTGGCCGCCAACACCGCCGCGCCGATTCCGTGCGTGTACTGCAGGTGAGTATTGACCCAACCCGCGGCCGGCAAGTTACTCTCGGCCAGTTCTCGCGCGCCGATCAAGACCGGGGTCAACTTCCCGTTGATGACGTAGCGATCCACCCCCAGCGTCGTGAAGGTGTAATAGGCGCGGATTGACTGGCGCCGCGTGACCGTGGCGAGAGCGATACTGGGGTCGGGATCCCAGAGACGGATGTTGTTGAGCGTGGCGGCGTCGGCCTTTAGCACCGAGGGCGGAACCGACGTCGCCGCGGCGAAGGAGTGATAGCGAACATTGTTGACCCCGTAGGCCTGGCGCGTCGCCGCGATATTGCGCGCGATGTAGGGCGCTTCGAGCGTGGCCTGGGCGGGACTCACCTTGAAGGTCTGAAGGAACGTGGGATAGAGGACACCAATGATGAGCGCGACGAACGCCCAGAGTCCAACGGCCACGGCGGGGAGGGACCACCCCCGCGAGCGCACGTTGGCCAGCAGAATCAGCGCTGAGGCCAAAGATAAGAAGACGAGTATCGTGAGGGCCGGTAGGCGCGCGTGCACGTCGGTGTAGCCAGCGCCTCCCACCACTCCGTTGCTGGAATTGACGAGTTCCCAGCGCGCGACCACGTAGCCCGCCGCCTTCATCAGCGCGATACCGGCGCCGATCACCGACAGGTGCGCCTTGACGCGTGGCGCCACGCGAGGGGCGCGCCGAGTGGTGCGAATGCCCCCGTTCAAAAAGTGCAGTACCGAGGTGACAATCAAGATTACGAACAATGAGACCAGGAGCCAGGTGACGACGAAGGAGATGAAGGGCAGGTCGAAGACGTAAAAGCCCACGTCCTTGTGAAAGAGCGGGTCAGTGGTGCCAAAGGACTGGCGATGCACGAAGAGGAGCCAGGTATTCCACTGACCCGATGCATTGAGCCCCGCGATGAGACCAGCGAAGACCGCGACGACCGCGTAGACGCGCCCCGCGAAGGGTCGCACCGTGTTTTGGAAGCGTCGCACCACCTCGTCTTCGGGGTCAAAACTCAGGTCGCGCGCTCCGAAGCGGTCGGTCAACATCAGGTTCACCCACATGAGGATGAAGAAGATCAGTCCGAAGACGACCGCCAGACCCACCTTGGTCGCCAAGAGCGTGTTGTAGACCTCGCCGAATCCGCCCTGGGAAAACCACATCTGATCCGTCCAGATCACCGCCAATGTTCGCAGCGACGCCAGAAGAACGATGAGGACGAAGACGCCTCCGGCGATCCAAAAGCGTCGAGACGGACGCGCGAGGCGACGAGGAGGACTGACATCCGACGGTGAACGCACTCTAGGAGCCTAGGTCAGAAATTATACGGGGACGACCGTGCACGCGCAGCCCGCGTGCAGTGGCGGAAACTCCGAGCCGCTGGGAAATGGTTGACCCGCGACCCGCGGCGGAGCGGTCGCATCTAGGGCGCACGCGTCGCAGGGTGCGTCATTGGGCGCGGGATAGAAACGCAGACTGCCACCGGCCGCGGCCGTGGTGACTCCCAGGTGGAACGCGCGACGTGCCGCGTCGGTGCAGAGCCGTTCGACGCGCGCGCCGCGCCATTCCTTGTACGCCGCGTTGGCTCGTTCGGTCGCGTCACCGTTACCATCGGCGAGAATCCTCTTGCGCAGCGCCAGGACGATCGTCACCGCCAAATCGGCCGCGCAGTCGTCGATACCCGCTCGCGGACTGACGTCGCTATTCACACCCGCTTCGTCGAATGCGAACTGATTCCCGGCGGCGGCGGCGTCGGCCAGTGCGTCCACGGCGACCTCCGCGTAGCGACGACGCTGGACCAACTCGTCCTCGAGTTCGTCGGTGATGGGACCCTTGACGTCGCGCAGTCGCTCCAGGGTCGCGTTCTGATCGTCTTGGAGGGCGCGTTTGACCTTGCGGGTGAGGATCGCGAGGGATTCGCTCAGCGCCCCATCACGTCGCGCGAAGAGTTCGTCGAGGGGTGTCTCCACCTTGGATGCGACGGGCGCCTTCTTCGCGGTGGACGCGGTCGCACCACGCTCTTCGAGCGTGGCCTTACGCAGTCGCGCGAAGATCTCGTTCACCACGTCAGTTCCCGACGCGTCATCGTCGATGAAGGTTTCGGTGTCCCTGGAGTCGCCGTCACTCGTCGTCGTCGCGGGGTTCGGCGCGGACGACGTTCGCTCGCCCGCGGGCGACGGAACCGCAGCGGGCGCCGCCACGGGAACGGGTTCGAGGTGGCTCACCGCGCTCGAGCCCGGCACCGCCTGCAACTGTGGTTCGGGCACGTGACGTAAGGGCGTCCCGGCGAGCAGTTCCTCCTCGGACAGTTCGTTAACCGGCGCCCGCACCCGCAGGGCGTCGAGCGCGGCGTGCCGTGCGGCTTCGTCTGATCCGTTGATATTGTCCAGCAGCGCGTCGATCTGTTCGCGCACGCTCGACACGAAGGTGTTCATCGAATCGCGCGCGGCACGTAGCTGATCGATCTGGATGTGCAGGGCCTTGCGCTTGACGGCGAGATCGTTCAAGATGTTGCGACGCGCCTCATTGGCCTGCTCGACGATGGCGCGTCCCTGTTCGCGACCACGCTCCACGAGGGCCACTCCATTCACCTTGGCCGATTCGATCAGGCGTTCCGCGCCCTGGCGGGCCTCCTCGTCGATCTGTGCGGCAGTATGCTCCGCCTCGGTCAACAAGGCCGCCGCGCGCTCCTGGGCCTCGATGAGGTGGTTAGCGGCGCGTTGTTGACTCTCGCTGAATAGGTGCGCCGAGCGCTCCTGGGCCTCGGCGGTGACCCGACCGGCCTCCTCGTGCGCGGAGCGCAAAATAGCCGCACTCTGGGCGCCCAACGCGCTCGCCAACGTCGCCTCGTCGAAGGTCGGATTGGCGATCCGCCGCATGGCCTCGGAGAGCTGATCTTGTAAGTCGCGTATCCGGCTCTCCAGGTGCCCCACTTCGCGCGCGACCGTTTCGAGATGGGAACGGACCTCTTGGGGGTCGAGGCCACCCTTTCGCACCGTATTGAAGTTCGTCCGAGCGATTTCCGTCGATGATTGACGCGTCGTCGAGAGCATTCGCCGTTCTTCCATTCTCCTAAGCCTAGGACGTAGCGAGGGAAGAAAATGGCTTAGTGGGGCGGCGTGAGGGGCTCTGGCATCGCACCACCGAGTTTGCGTAAATCGGCGAGTACCTGGGACAACGTCGTGACCCCAATGATGTGCAGGCGAGAATCCGCCACCGAGCGAGCCGTGGGGACCTCGACTTGGGGCACGAAGAAATACTGCGCCCCCGCATTCTCCACGGCAATGGTCTTTTCGGCGACCCCGCCCACGTCACCGACTGTCCCGGAGGGGTCAATCGTGCCGGTCGCGGCGATCACGTGGTGGCCGGTCAGCGAGCCTCGACTCAACTTATCCATGATCGTCAGGGTCATCGCGAGGCCCGCCGAGGGTCCTCCGATATTGGCCGTATCGACCGAGATGGACCCCGGCAGTGGGTAGGTGACCGCGTCCTCCAGGGCGATTCCCAGATACGAAGTCCCCGTAGAGGGGAACTGCGCGCAGCCGGTCGCCGCGTGAGCGTGGGGTGAGACCGCGGTGTCCACCGAGATCGTCACGGGCGCGCCGCGATGGAGAACACCCGCGGCGCTGAAGGTGCCGCGGCGAATGGTCAGGCGCACTTTGGTCCTGGGGGCGACCTTGACCAGACTACCGATCAGCGCGCACGTTGACCCCACCTTGGCCCCGTCGACCGAGAGGATCTCATCACCCACCTGGAGTCGCGCGCGCGCGGCCGGCGTGTTACTCGCCACGGCGGTGATGACGACGCCCGTGTGCACCGCGGGAATCCTCCAGCCCAGGGCGCGCAGCGCGGCCACCTTGGCGTATTCCTGCGAATCGCTCATCTGCATGAACCCCTGGGCGGTGAGTTCGCTGTTGGGGACGCCGGGCTCGAGGAGTTGTCCCGCCGTGACGAATTGCACGTGGGCGTCGAAGTGCATCAAGAGGTATTGCAACTCTGAGAGCGGCTGGAGGTAGACGTCCACCAACATGATCCGGTCGGGCGTCGCATTCGTCGCCAGGCCCTTTACCGTCACGAGGGGAACGACGTTGGTCGCATTGCCCGGCGTGATCGCATACTCATTGGTCGACCACGCGCGCAGCCCCACCACGAGTACGACGAGTACCACGACGACGAGGAAGCGTGAAAGTAGACGGCGACGCGGCGCAGGTGGTGAGATGGTCTCGTGCACAGTAATGATTCCACGCTACCGGACAACGTCGACGATCTTCTCCTCGCTGCGGGCTACGGGGACGACGAACCCGGTGCTCGCCTCATCATCGAACACCTGAGCAGTCCCCTCGCCCGACGGCGAGTGCTGGCGCTGCGCGCGGCCACCCGTCGTGGCATCACCCAAGATGATCAGTGGCGTCGCGCGCTCCACGACCCCGAGGTCGACGTGCGCCGCGAGGCGCTCACGCTCATCGCGGACGCCGAGATCGGCGACGCGCTCCTCTCTCTCGTACTCGCCACCTTAGATGACCCCGATTCCCTCGTCGTCGACGGCGCCGTCTTCGCCCTCGGGGAACACCTCTTCGCGCCCGCCGTCGACCAGTTGATCGGCGTCGCGACCCACCACGAGGATGCACGTTGTCGCGAGTCCGCCATCGCTGCGCTAGGCGCTCTCGGCGACGACCGAGCGCGACCGGCGATCCTGAGCGCGCTCGATGATAAGCCCGCCGTGCGGCGCCGGGCCATCGTGGCCTTGGCGAATTTCGAAGGTCCCGACATCGTCGCCGCGCTGGAGCGCGCCAGCGGCGACCGTGACTGGCAAGTGCGCGCCGCCGTCGACCAGCTCGGCCGCGGCGAGGAGTGAGGCGCTAGCGATCCACTTGGCGAAACAGACCATGCAGCGAGGACATCTGTTCGAGACACATCTGGAGTCCGCGAATGATGACCGTTCCGGGGTCTTCGGCCACTCGCACCGTGACGCCGGTGGTGTGAGCAATGAGATCGGACAAATCGGTCAGTTGCGCGTGGCCGCCGACGAGGACCATCCCCTGAGCGCTGACGTCTTGGGAGAGGTCCGGCGGCGCGTCCGCGAGACATTCTTGGATGAGACGAAGGGTCGCGCTCACGACGTCGGCGAGGGCGGCGTTCACGAGTTCCGCGCGCACCTCCACCGACTCGAGCCTGCCGTCCTCAATCGAACGAGCCATGATCGTACGCGACTCACCGTGGCTGCGACTTCGCGCTGAACTCATGGTGATCTTGAGGTCCTCCACGATGGACGGGGCGACGACGACGCCCTGGCGCAGGCGCAAGAGGGTGGCGATGGCGTTGTCGATATCGTTGCCCCCCACTCGACGCGCTCCCGAGGACACGATGCCGCCGAGCGAGATGAGCGCCGACTCCGAGGCGCCCGCACCCAGGACGGTCACCGCGGAGCCCACCGGGTCCTGCACCGGTAGCCCGAGCCCTATCGCCGCGGCAATGGGCGCTTCCATCAGACTCACCTCACGTGCGCCCGCCTGGATAGCGGCCTGGCGCAGCGCCCGACGCTCAATGGACGTGGCCAAGGAGGGCACGCTCATCACTACCCGGGCGCGACTGAGTTTGGAGACACCCGCGTGGTCGAAGAGTCCGGCGATGAGCCGAGCCGTCACGTCAAAGTCGACGGTGGTGCCCTGGGCGAGGGGTCGAAACACCACCATGTGGCGCGGGGTACGTCCAACGAGGTCAATCGCACCGTGCCCAACGTCGATCACTTCCCCGGTCGTGGTGTCGATGGCCACCATCGTGGGTTCATCGAACATGATGCCGTGTTCGGTCGTGGCCAAGCGAGTGCGGGCCGTGCCAATATCGAGTGCGACGTCAGTGGCCATGGCTATCGATGTTAGGTCGGCCGCCGGGGTCCGCCTCCGTCAGCAACGTGGGCGACTCGCATAAGTTGGGAGAGTGAGTGACAACCCAATGGGCGATATGTTCGGCGACCTCTTCAAGATGCTCGGGCAACAGGGGCCCGACGCGTGGTTCCAGACCGCCACGCAATTGGCCCTCAACGTCGCGCGCGGCGACGACGGTGACCCCAATCCCCAGCCCCGCGAACGTCAGCGCCTCGAGGAATTCGCTCCCCTCGTTGGTCGACACGTCGACGCACTCTTTGGCGTCTCGTCACCCCACGAGGTGACCGCGGTGAATCGTTCCGCCTTGACCCTGGCCGCGCTCGCCCAGTGGCGGCCGCTGATTGCCCCGATGGCCGACTCTCGCGCCACATCGGAGCTCGATGAGATCGAGGACGGGGCGATGATGGCCCAGCTCGCCGCTTCGCTCGGCCCCCTCTTCCTGGGTTTTCAAATGGGGTCGGTCGCCGGGCACTTCTCCGAGCGCGCCTGGTCCCTGTCGGCACTGGTGCTACCACGCGAGGACGATACGCGACACCTGGTGGTCAACAATCTCGTCGCCTTCGCGGAAGAATGGTCGCTCGAACGCGACGAGGTCTACGTCTTCGCCCTCAGCCGAGAATTCGTGGCCTCCCTCGTACTCTCCCAACCCGGCACGGGCGACGCTCTTCGAGCGCTCTTGGTCGACGCCGTTCGCGAGTCCGCCGCCGCACAGGGTGACTTACTCCAGCGACTGCAAGGGATGATGAATCCCGACAATCTGGCCTCGTTCATGAGTAACCCCGAGGCGCTGCTCGACGAGATCGAACTTCCCGGCGAAACCGACGCCACTCGCGCCATTAACGCCGCGTCAGCGGTCCTCAGCGCGTTCTTCGACGCCGCGGCCGACGAGATCACGACCGCCATCATGGGGCCACGACCGTCGTTGTCCGAGGCCTGGCGTCGGCACCGCTTCAGCGACGCACGCGGCGAAGATGCCGCCGCGGCCCTCTTTGGTATCTCGAACCAGGGTCCCCATCACGACCTCGCGCGCACTTTCGTCAGCGATATTGCGGCGAGGTACACGCTGAGCGCGTTTGGCGCACTGCTACGCGTCGACGGCCTCCCCAGTGACGCCGAACTCAAGGACGCCACCCACTGGTACGAGCGGGTGACGAATTCGCCACTGGCCTAGACCCGGCGATGGTTCGGTGACTTACACCTCTTCGTCGTAGCCGAGGTTCCATTCGACCAGAAGATTTTCGCGCTCGGCGTCGCGGTTCACGCGCTCGCGATTGCGGCGAAATTGCGGATCGTGCGGGGGCAAGAAACGAAGTCGGGCGTCGATGCGGTCCACGAACGCCTGAATCTGTTCCTCGTCACCGAACACCATTCGGCATTCCCAGTGCGGCGCCACGGGTCCGAGGTAAACGACTTGGACGTGACCAACGGGATCGATGACCTCGGTGATTTCGGTGGTCGGAACCTGACTCACGGGACTCCTTTAGAGAACGTCGTACTTCGCGATTTCTAGTCTACCTTTTTGACCCTCGACCCGCCCCGACCCCCGCGCCGAGGCGTTCGTTTGGCGGGTCTAGGGTCGTGACGTGTTCGAGTGCGTCATCAACATCTCCGAAGGGCGCGATCGCGGGCTCCTCGCGCACCTCGCGAGGTGCGCCGGTGCGTCATTACGCGACCTTCACAGCGACGTCTTTCACAACCGCAGTGTCTTCACCCTGATCAACACCACCTCCGCTCTCTCGGCGGACGTCCAACGACTTATCAGCGTGGCCTTCGACGTCCTCGACCTCGAGGGCCACGAGGGCGTCCATCCTCGGCTGGGCGTGGTGGACGTTGTGCCCTTCGTGGCCCTCGTGCCCGAGGAGATTGCCGCGGCCATTGCGTTACGCGACGAGACCGCCGAGTGGATAGCGACAACCTTCGACGTCCCGGTGTTTCTCTACGGGACCCGCGCACCGGCTCGAACATTGCCCTACGTGCGCGCGCACGCCTTCGTCGACCTGAAGCCCGACTGGGGACCATCGCGCGCCGACCGGCGACGCGGCGCGGTGGTCGTGGGCGCCCGCGACGTCCTGGTCGCGTGGAATCTGTGGCTGCGCCACGTGACGGTCCAACGGGCCCGCGAACTGGCCGTCGCCGTTCGGGGTCCCGGGGTGCGGGCCCTGGGCCTTCGCGTGGGCGACATGGTACAAGTCAGCTGCAACCTCGTCGACCTCGCGCTGGCGACACCCTCACTGGTCTACGACCGCGTCGCGTCGCACGTGTCGGCGCCAGGGCTCATCGACCACGCCGAGGTCGTCGGACTCTTTCCGCGCTCCCTGCTCGAGCGCGAAGCGCCCGAGCGATGGCGACAACTCGGCCTTCACCCGCGTGACACGATCGAAGCGCGCCTCGACGCTGCGCGGGCCCGCGACTTCTGACGCGGGCGTCCGTGCCGCGCGACTAACTCGCTTGGGCCCGTCGCTCCAGCGCTCGCGCGCGTCGGAGCCGGCGACGTTCGCGCTCACTCATACCACCCCAAATACCGAACTTCTCACCATTGTCCAGCGCGTACTCCAAGCAGTCCTCTCGCACCACGCAGCCGCGACACACTTCCTTCGCCTCACGGGTGGACGCACCACGCTCGGGGAAGAACAGGTCGGGATCAACGCCCATGCAGTTGGACCGGGCCTGCCAACCGCGATCTTCCATTCCCACCATCACGTTGACGATTTCCATGTCGATTTCCTCCCCGTCGATGGATTGTGGCCATCGGTGTAATTACATCAGTGTCATTGTGGCGGACTTTTGTGCGAAATGCAAATCGAATAACGTCGTGCGTACGACGACGACGCGATGGCGTCATCGCGCCATCGCACCTACTGTGGTGACCTATGAGTCTCTGGTCCCCCCTTCGCGAACTGCACTACGACGAACGCGACGACGACTTGGTGCGCTACCTGGAGAGCTCCGTTGACGCGGTGGTCGCCTCGGCGCTGGGCGCGTTGTGCGACGCGCTCCGCGAGGGCGACGAGCTGCGCCAGGAACTCAGCGAGGACGACACCGATCTCCTCCTGGTCTTCGCGCGACGCCGCACCCTGCACGCCCTACGCGAAGGTTCCGCGAGCGCCGTCGACCAAGCCTTGGACGCGTATTCACTGATATCACGCGAGGAGGACGTGCCCTGGGAGTCGTGGTTCAAGGCCGCCCTCGTGATCGGTCGCGAGCGAGGCCTCGACGTCGCGACCGCGGAACGGCGCTTCGCCCAGGGCGCACTCGAGGCCCTGGGCCAGCGAGCCGACGTCGCGTTCGACGCGCTCGCGCGCGTCGACTCCCTCGCCCAATGCCACGTCATCGAGGTGCACACGTCCTACGGACTGGGACTCATCGAGACCACCGTGGTGCGAGATCAAGGCGTACGGTCGTGGGGGGGCATCACGGGCCAACCGGTCGCGCTCGGCCAGTTCCGGGTCGGTTACGCGCCCACGACGAATCTCGCCCAGTGGGCGGTGACCATCGCCGACGCACTCGAGACCTCGCACCACCTCGCGTGTTCGTCGATTCGACAGGACCAACTGGTCGGCGCCACCTTCGACCTGGTCACGTCGGGTTCGTACCTCGACTCATCGGGTTGTCTGAGTTTCTTCGCCGGCGGTGCCGAGGGGAGACCCTCCTTCTGCGTGGTCGTCGCCGAAATTCCCTCCGAGGAGCACTACGACCTGCACTACGACGCCGAGGATCTCGTCACCGAACTCGCTGACGCCGCCAACGCCATCGAGGAGCAGTCCGCCCTCGCGCTCGGCCCCTGTGTCGTCGTCATGAGCGCTCTTCCGTCGTTCGACGAAGAACCGAGCGACGAGGTGATCGACCTCAGTGAGTACCTCGAAGTCGCGCGCACGGCGCTGGGTCCAGCGCCGTTGCCTAGCCCGCTCGACGAGATCTGACGAAGTCGTCGAGCGCGTACACCCCGAGCTCGTCCACCGACGTGTAGAACGTCCGGCCACCGTTGACTCGCGAGATCTGCTCCACGAAGGGAAACTGGCTGCGCTCGATGTCGAGGGCGAAGGTGTTGATGGTGATGCCCGCCTTGGTGCACCTGAGCACTTCGGCCATCGTGCGCTGTAGGGTTTCGGCCACGGGCGGCCAGGAGAAGAAGGCCTCGCCGTCGTCGTCGAGGTGCGCGGTGGGTTCACCGTCGGTGACGACCACGATCTGTCGCTCACCGCGCTCGTCGCGCATGAGGTGTCGACTCAGGGCCAAGGCGTGCTGGAGATTGGTGCCGTAGTTGTAGTCGATCGTCAGGGCGGGGATATCCTCGATGCGCAGTTCCTGGGCGGTCTCGCCGAATCCCACGACCGCGACGAAGTCACGGGGGAAGCGTGAGCGAATCAATTGCGTCAACGCCAACACCATCTTCTTGGCTGGCGCGAGATTACCGCGCATCGCCATGGACAAGGACAAGTCGATGGCGAACACGGTCGACGCGCGACGGGTGGCTTCGTACTCCTCGACCGCGAAGTCGTCGGGGTGCAGGCGAACCGGTGTTCCCGGTCCCTGGCGGTAGAGGGCGTTGCGCAACGTCTGGTGCAGGTGCAGTGACACGGCCTCGCCGGGCTCCCACGGCTTGGCACTCTCCTCGCGATCGCCGCCGCGCGCCACACTCGCCACTCGGTGACCCCCCAGCGTCGGTGCGTCGCGCAACTGGCCGAACAGGTCCTTGAGCGCGTGTTGGCCGATTTGACGTACACCCTTGGCGCTCAGGGTGAGGCGACCCTGAGCGCGGTCCACGAAACCGCGGTCCTTGAGGCCCTGGAGTGCGCGTTGCAGTCGCGTCACGTGGCGCGCCGCGTCATCGCCCAGGTGTCGGCGCACCGCGTCGATGTCGACTTCGGGGAGTGCGTGCGCGGCATTAGCCCGACCCAGGAAGTTCTCGAGACCCTGGAGCTGTCCTAATTGTTCGGCGACCGACGTGGCCTCACCGAAGGAGCCCCCGGCCGAACCGCGCAGTCGGTGCGCGCGCTGCCAGTCGATGTCGGGCGTCGCTTGACGTAGATTCGACACCAAGCGGCTGATGGAGAATTCGAGGTCCATATTACGCATCATCTGGGAGAACATCCCGCGCAACTCCGCCTGCTGGTCGGGTGAGAGGGAATTCAACATGGCCTCCGCCGCCGCCGCGCGCTCAGCCATCATGCGCACGACGTCCTCGAGCGACGTCGCCCCCGGGAAGAAGTCCCCGTACGCCTCCATGAAGTCGTCAAAACTGGGGTCGAGCGCCTCGCCACGTCGATCCTGCTCGATCATGGTGGAGAGCGCGTCCATCATGTCGCGCAGGCGCTGCACGTCCGCCGAGTCGGGGTTGGACATGATCTCCTTACTCTGTTCGAAGTAGGTCGAGAGCAAGTCGTCGGAAAGTTCGGTGACGAGGCGCTCGAACTCTTCTCGCGCCTCGGAGGAGATGAACTCGTATTCCTGGAACGCACGCAGTCGTTCACCGAGTCGTTCACCCATGACGTCGCGTTGTAGGGCGCGCTGGTCCACCAGGTCACGCGTGACGTCCACCCGGCGTTCGTCACCCGAGGCGCGCGCCTCGTCGAACAGCTCTTGGGCCCCCGCTTCCTCGATCGCCTCGATCCGGTCGAGCCACTCGCGGTAGCGTTGCAACTCCCCGTCGGGATCGCTCCGCTGTTCGAGTTCGCGACGGCGTTGACGAGTACGCTCGAGCAGTTCGCGCAGTCCCTCGACGCGCTCCCCCTCGGCCGTGGTGTATCCCTCGTTGAGCAACCGGTCCATCGCCGCGTCGAGGTCACCGTGTTCCATCACGTCGTCGGCGAGCAGTTTCAAGAACTCGTCCACGTCAACGTCGGCGTCGTCGTCCCCGCGCCAACGGCGAAACCCGTAGCGAATGGCCACTAACGCGTCCGGGAGCGATAGAGCGCCCGCGCGCCGGACGCGTCCTTGGCGAGGCGCTTGGTGAGGTGCAGCCCCTCGAGGACGAACTCAGTCGCCGACGCCAGCAGTCCATCACTAGGCTCGCCGCCGGCCACGCGCCGCGCGGCGTCCTCGAGCGCGGGCATGGCCGCGAGGACGCCGAGATAATCCTGATCAGCAAGGTCGTCGCCAGTGTGCACCACGGCCTCGGAGGCGAAGGCGTCGACGATGGCGCTGGCGTCTTCGAGGACCACGTGCTCCATGAAACTCTGGCGCACCGCGAGCGAAATCAGCGCCGCGATGACCTGATCGGCGTCGGCGTCATCCATGGTGTCGAACTCGATCTTGCCCTGGGTGGACTGGATCATCGCGGCTAGATCACTGACGCGGGGCACGACGGCGGCGTCACCAGTGCGCAATGCGCGCCGCAGAGCGCTGGCCACGACGATCTCGTAGTTGGCGATCGACAGGCGCACCGAGACGCCCGAGCGTTGGGAGATGACGTGACTCTGGCGTGCGACGTGACTCACCCGGGTCACGATGTCCTCGATGAACCAGGGGACCTCGAGGGGACGATCGACGCGAGGAAGTCTGGCCTCCTGGCGCACGATGGCGCACTCGGTCGACACTTCGAAGGGATAGTGGGTACGTATCTGCGAACCGAAGCGGTCTTTCAAGGGGGTGATGAGCCGACCACGGTTGGTGTAATCCTCCGGATTCGCCGTGGCCACGACGAGCAGGTCGAGTTCCAGGCGCACGAGGTGACCGCGAATCTGCACGTCACGCTCCTCGAGGACGTTCAGCAGTCCCACCTGGATGCGCTCCGAGAGGTCCGGCAATTCGTTGATGGCGAATATACCGCGATTGGATTTGGGGACGAGCCCGAAGGACAGCGCGCGCGGGTCGTCCAAGAAAAGGCCGCCCGCCACCTTGATGGGGTCGACCTCGCCGATCAGGTCCGCCATGGACGTATCGGGCGACGCCAGCTTCTCGGCGAAGCGCTGTGAGCGGTGCACCCAAGTAATCGGGGTGTCGTCACCGCGCTCGGCCACGAGTTCACGCGCGTAGATCGATAGGGGCGCGTAGGGATCGTCACGCACCTCGGATCCCGCGACGATCGGCAACCACTCGTCGAGCAACTCCACGAGTGATCGAATCATGCGGGTCTTGGCCTGGCCGCGTTCGCCCAACAAGATGATGTCGTGCCCGGCGAGCAACGCGGTCTCGAGCTGGGGCAGCACCGTGTCCTCGTAGCCCAGGACCGCCGAGGTGAGGGCGCGACCCGAGCGCACCCGTTCCTCGAGGTTCGCGCGCATCTCCTCTCGCACGCTGCGCGCGACGTAGGCCGAGGCACGCAGTGCGCCCAAGGTCGCGGGGAGTTCCTGGGGGACGACGGGTGTGGTCACTACCCCAACTTATGGCGCGCCACGCGCACTTCACTCATCGATGGTCGTCATCGGCACCCGAGAATGACGGCGTCTTGACGTCGTGATCAGCGAAGATCGATGTGTTCGCGCACGACGGAGAGAATTTGGCCGCCTCGCACGAGTTCACCGACGCGGCGCAACTGGGGCGAGAGCCACCGGTCCGGCCCCGGACCGCCCGTCACTTGGTTGACGAGGTCGACGACGTCCGCGGTGGCCGGCGACGCGGTGAGGGGAGCGCGCAGTGCCATCGCCCGAGACGCCGCCACCAGTTCGATGGCCACCACGTCGGCCAGCGCGTCGAGCGCACGCCGCAATTTGCGCGCGGCGTGCCAGCCCATCGACACGTGGTCCTCCTGCATCGCCGACGACGGTATGGAGTCCACACTCGCCGGGGCGGCGAGTCGCTTCATCTCGCTCACCATCGCGGCCTGGGTGTACTGAGCGATCATCAGACCCGAGTCGACCCCGGGTTGGTGCGCCAAAAAGGGGGGCAACCCGAAGTTTCGATGCACGTCGAGGAGACGGTCGGTGCGACGTTCCGACATCGAGGCGACGTCGGCGACGACGATGGCCAGAAAATCTAGGACGTAGGCCACGGGCGCCCCGTGGAAATTGCCGTTGGAGGACAAGGTACCGTCTGGAAGTATCGAAGGGTTGTCGATCGAGGACGCCAACTCGATGTCCGCGACGCCGGCGGCGTGCGCGAAAGTGTCGCGCGCCGCGCCGTGGACCTGGGGGGCGCAGCGCAGCGAGTAGGCGTCTTGGACCTGGGTCAAATCGACGGCGTGCGAACTCACGATGGGGGAGTGCGCGAGCAACATCATCAGATTGGCGGCGCTGACCCGTTGACCGGGGTGCGGGCGCAGCGCCTGCAACTCGTCGCGAAAGACCCGGTCGGTTCCCCGCAGGGCCTGGATCGACACCGACGCGGCGACGTCGGCCAGGGCTAACAGCGATTCGCCGTCGTCGATCGCCATGATCAACTGGCCCAACATGCCGTCGGTGCCATTAAGGAGCGCTAGGCCCTCCTTCTCGGCCAGTTCGACCGGGGCGAGTCCCGCGAGCGCGAGGGCCTCAGCGGCCGGCATCGTGGTCCCGTCGACCCCGCGAACGTCGCCCTCGCCCATGAGCGCCAGTGCCACGTGGGCGAGGGGTGCCAGGTCGCCCGAGCAACCCAGTGACCCGTATTCGTAGACCACGGGCGTAATCTGCGCGTTCAGCATCGCCGCGTAGGCGAGGGCCGTCGCGGGCTGGACGCCGCTCACCCCCGAACACAGCGTGGTCAGACGCGAGACCATCATGGCGCGTACCACCTCGACCTCGACCTCGGGCCCGACCCCAGCGGCGTGCGAGCGTACGAGCGCCCTCTGGAGTTCTCGGCGCTCACCGGGCGCGACGTACGTCGTCGCGAGCGAACCGAAGCCGGTCGACACGCCGTAGACCGCGGCGCCGCTCGAGACCATCTCCACGATCGCCGCGCGTTGGGCGCTGAGACGACGCACCACGTCGTCGGCAATGATGACGTTCTCCTTCCCGCGCGCGATCGCGAGTAATTGCGCTCGCGTCAGGCCGGCCTCACCGAGTTGAATGCTCAACGGACCTCCGCGTGGCGTGCACGCTCCTCACGACCGGACGGCCCGCTCATCGCGTCACCTTTCACGTCGCCAAAGCGTCGCTCGCCCGACGACCACAGTGGTTTCGAGTGGCACACCCCCCATGCTACGCAACTCATCACCCGACCACGGCGTGCTCGACCGCTACGACGAGCACTAGTGCGTGCACGCTTCTCGCAATGGCTGGGGTTGTGCGACGCCCGACGATGCACCCAGACCGCTACTGGTCCACTCGCAGTTCCAAGCATTGGGCTCGGCCATCGCGACAAAGAAATCCCGCTCCCACCCCGTGTTGTAGATGGTGGGGTTGTGCTCAGAGTACGGAATCTGCACCGGGTAATCCCCCGGAGCGTGCAGGACGTGAAATGACGCGCCCAGAATGGGCCAGTAGGGATTGATGTCCAACTCCATCCCCTCGCGCGCTCCCGCCGACAGGAGGGCGCGCCCGATCTCGCCGGGCGAGACACTGGTCATCGTCGCGACGTAGAGCAGGTCGCCTCGCGCATCGATCCCCAGGGCCGAACGGGGCTGAAGCGGGAGATTGTTCAGTGGCGACCCCCAGGACAACGGATTCGCGTAGAGCGCCGCGTTGGTCACTTTCCCGTTCGCGATTAACGGACCCAGGTTCTGACGATAGGCAATGGCGTGAAACGAGGGCCCGGGAAAATTGGGCTCCCATAAACCCATCTTCCAGTGACCCGCGGCGTTAATGGCCAACGTCATGTCGCCGCGCACCAGGGGCGACAAGGTCAGCCCGTCGACCATCGACCCGCCCCCGTCCGCGCCCACCTTGAAGCCGCCGTTAAACACCGCCACGACACCGGCCAGGCCCTCATTAGGCCAATTGATGGATGACCCGGCGTCGGGCGGTATCTCGCCCGCGCGCGTGGGCGGGTCGATTGCGCCGACGTGCCAGCGCAACAGGGTCGTGCGTGCGCGCAACCGTATGGCGCGGTACTCGACGCCGGCGACGTTGAGCATACGGTAGTCCACCATCACCCCGCGTCGAGACGAGGTCGCCACGTTCCAATTCGCCTGGGGTCGCTCGACCGACGTCGCTGAGTTCGCGGGTGCGCTCGCGCGCGACTCGGTGGGGAGCAGCGTTGTCGCGAGCACGCCAACCAGGGTGGCCGTGAACGCCGCGCGCAAGCGCACTCTCGTCACCGACACCACGGCGCGGGGCGTGGCGCGCGTTAGCGCGCGACTCGACGAACACCAGCGTCGACCGCCGCCGGCTCGGGTTCGTGTACGAAGACCGGCACCGGCATCGCCTCGAGTTCATCGTGCTCGTCGTCCACGTATACCGGGGCCGGGGTCGCCACGTACTCCCCCTGGGGCGTGCGCGTGACGACATTGGTGGTCTTACGCTTACCCGCCCCGGCGAAGGCCTGCATCTCTCGACAGATCTTGTAGGTCAGTGGGTACGCAATGAAGGGCGTCACCACGCACAAGATGCGCATGGCCCAGAGCACGCTGTTGAGAGAAACGTGCAAAAAGTTAGCGATGACGTCGGTGGAGGATGCGATGAACAGCATCGACAAGAGTACGGCCACACTCACCCCGGCGGCGGTGCGCTTGGGGCGATTACTGGGGCGGTCCAAAAGATTGTGCATCTCGTTGTCCTTGGTGAAATGACGTTCAATCGCGGGCCAGGCCATCACCGCGTTGAAGAGAATGCCGGGGAAGATGATCGCGGGAATCGTCACCTCCAGGGGAATGGTGTACCCGAAACTATGGAACGACCACGCGGGGAAGATTCTCAGCGCACCGTCGAGGAAGCCCATGTACCAGTCGGGTTGCACTGCGTAGGAGATGCGCGACGCGGTGTAGGGACCGAATTGCCAGATCGGGTTGATCTGCGCGAACGCCCCCAGGAGAGCGATTGCGCCGGACACAACGAACATGAAACCAGTGGTCTTGGCCATGAACACGGGGAACATGGGCGAACCGACGACGTTATGTTCCGTTTTCCCCTTCCCCGGGAACTGCGTGTGCTTTTGTCGCACGAGCAGACCCATGTGCGCGCCGACCAACAACAAGATCACGAGCGGGATAATCAAGACGTGCAAGATGAAGAACCGTGGGATGATATCGGTGCCCGGGAAATTACCTCCGAAGAGGAAGAACGCCACGTACGTACCGACCAGCGGGATCGACAAGATGATCGAGTAGGCGATACGGATACCCGTGCCCGAGACTAGGTCGTCGGGCAGCGAATAACCGAGGAAGCCGTTGACGATGGCCAGGATCAACAGCGTGGTCCCGATAGTCCAGTTCAACTCGCGCGGCTTACGAAAGGCCCCGGTGAAGAAGACTCGCCCCATGTGCAAGACGATCGAACCCACGAAGATGTCGCACGCCCAGTGGTGCATCTGTCGCATCAACAGCCCCGCGCGAACGGCGAAGGAGAGATTAACCGTGGAGGCGAAGGCTTCGGTCACCCTTTGACCATCCAGCGGTAGGTAGCTCCCGGTGTAGGTGACGAGGTCCTGACTGGGAATGTAGTACAGAGTCAAGAAGACCCCCGTCGCGAGCAGGACCACGAAGGAGTACAGGGCGATCTCTCCGAGCATGAACGACCAATGGTCGGGGAAGATCTTGTCCATGAAGGTGCGTCCACCCTTGGCCAGGCCCAGTCGATCGTCGAGTTCGTTGAGACTATGTCCAATCTTGCCGTAGGGTCCTGACGCTTCGCGTTGGGAACGTTTGGTACTGACAATCTGACTCATGAGCGCTCCCAGAATCCCGGTCCCACCGGCTGGTTGAAGTCCGACTGCGATTGTAAGTACCCGGCCGCGTCGATCAGCAACGGCAACTGGGGCAAGGGTCGTGGCGCCGGTCCGAAGTTCGGGATGCAGCCGTTGGTGACGTCGAACATCGACTGGTGGCACGGGCACACCAGCAATTGCAACTGTTGCTCGTAGAGACCCACGGGGCATCCGAGGTGCGTGCACAATTTCGAGTACGCCAGGTACCCCAAGGGTCCCCAGGTTTCACGACCCTTCTGCGTCACGAAATTCTCGTTGGAAATACGAATGAGCACCGTTTGGTCGACCGCCTGGCCGTTGTCGGTGTTCTCCAGCCCCTCGGGATAGACCGTCACGATGGAGCCGATCGCCAGATCGTCTTGGTGCACGCGACGACCCGTGATGTCGACCAGGTACGTCCCCTTCGTCCAGTCGGTGTGAAAGAGAGTCCCCTTGGGCAATGGTCCCAGAGAACGCACGAGCGGGAAAGCCGCCACGATGCCGAAGATCCCCATCCCCGCCCCCAACAGTCCACCGAGGAACTTGCGACGCTTGATGACACCGCCGCCTCGCTCGACAATGGCGGCGGCGAAGGCATTGCGCTCCTCGGTCGAGTTGGCCAGGACGTGTCGTTCCTCGACGAAGGGACCACGCGGCATGAGGTACTTGCCCCAGGCGATCAGCCCGACGCCCAGAAAAGTCAGGCCACCACCGAAGGTGGCACCGAGCGTCCAGGGCGCCGCATTGACCCAGTAGCACGCGCCGAATCCAGCGACGAGGAGGATGCCGACGAGGAAGGTGACTGCGATGACCTTCTCGACCAGCTCCGGGCGTCGGGCGGCCGGCTGCAGACGCGGGTCGTCAGCCGAGACGGTGCCGAGCGAGACCGGCGTTCGAAGTTCGTGTTCGCTCACTGGCGTTCCCCCACCCAGAATCCCACGAGGGCCAAGAGGCCGACCCCCAACAACAGTCCGACGAATCCCTCGGCCACCGGTCCCAGACCGCCGAGGCCGAATCCACCGATGTTCTGGGGGTGCTGGATCTCGGTCGTGACGTACTTCACGATGTCGGCCACCTGGTAGTCGCTCAAGTTGCCCGTGAACCGCGGCATGTTGGCCGGTCCGGTACGAATGGCCTCGACGACTTGGTAGGCGGGAATGTTGCGCAACGACGGGGCGAAGGTGCCGTAGGCCAGTGCGTCGCCATCACCTTCAATGGTGTGACACGCCGCACAGTTCAGGGCGAACAAGGCCGCGCCTTCGGACACGTTGGCGCTGGTGAGATTGGGCGAGGGGATGTCCGGGTAACTCGGGCTGAGCGAGTTCACCCACGCGGCAATCGCCAACGCCTGAGTCTGGTTGAGTCGCGGAGTGCGACGATTGGCCTGGACGGCGCGAGGGTCGGCGGCGGGCATGCGTCCAGATTCAACCCAGAAGTCGATGGTCGCCGGTCCCAGTCCCACCAAGTTCGGGTAGGCCCCTGACGTTCCGTTGGCCGGAACGCCATTGGCCTGGGTGCCGTGACACGACGCACAATTCTCCAAGAAGAGGGACTTGCCCAACTCGCTCAGCGCCGGCGATGGTGCGGTGTAGGTGATGGCGCTGTCGCCGTAACTCACGATGGCGCCGGTCTTGGCGTTGCGCACGACGCTGGTGGAGTTCGGCGTGCCGGAATTGACTCGACCGGTCTGGTAGGGAGTGGGCGAATAATTGGCGGCCGACGCCCACGAGGCAAGGCCCAAGACGGGACCCAGTGCAACCAGCGCGACGACGCACAACATTGGCACTCGAGAACGACGACTCATCACGACCTACTTCAAGAGGAACAGGGCCGAGTACAGCCCGATCCAGACGACGTCAACAAAGTGCCAGTAATAACTCACGCCCTGGAACGTGGAGAGCTCCCCCGGGTCGCCCTCGGTGCCGCGCATGCGAAACAACAGGAACAGCATCGCCACGAGGCCGAGGAAGACGTGCAGACCGTGGATGCCGGTGGTGATGTAGAACACCGACCCGTAGGAGTTGGTGTACCAGCGCGTCGCCAAGTGCGTCCACTCGTAGGCCTGATTCCCCACGAAGAGCGCGCCCATGATGATGGTGATGATGACCCAGCGACGGGCCTCGGCGCGACGACGGTGCTCGATCAAGTAGACCGCGTACTGCATCGTCCCCGAGGATGCCACCAGAATGATGGTGAAGATACCCGATTGCAACACGTCGAGGTGAGTACCCTTCGGGGGCCACGCCGCGAGGTGGGCACGGATGGTAAACAGCGCGGCGAAGAGTCCCGAGAAGAACATCAACTCGCTGCCGAGCCAGATCATCACTCCGATGGCCAGCATCGGAGGTCGATCGTGAACAATCTTCTCTTGCTCCGCCAGGCTATTGAGGGGAATCGCCTGACTCACGCCTTAAGTTCTACCAAAAATTTAGAGTGCCCTGTGACGTTCCTCATGAATACTGACTATCGAAGGGTCTCCGGCAGCTCGCCGGTGGCCAGAATCGCCAAGCGACGGGTCGGCCGGGTCATCGCGACGTAGAGGGTGCGCAGTCCGCGGGGCGTCACCTTCTCGTCGCCGCGCGCACCCCGACGCGCGATCTCGCCGGGTTCGACGACCACGGTGGCGTCGAATTCGAGGCCATTGGCGCCCTCGGCTCCTACGACCACGAGGTCCGCCGCTAGCCCCTTGGAGTCCTGGTCGCGCGGATCTACCGCGGCGACACCCCCGTGCCGGAGAATCTCAACGATTTCCTCGACACGCTGCGTCGCAACGATTACCGCCACGCGGCCGGGCGCCACCACCTCGATCTCGCGATGTACCGCCTCGACCAGCGCGGCGGGGAACTCCTGGCGCGCGACCACGTCAACGACGGGGGTGAAACCAGCGCGACGCACCGGGAGCGGCGGTTCGAGGTCGGTCGACGCGGCCCGCAACGTAGGTGCGGCGAAGTCCAGGACCTCCTGGGGCGTGCGGTAACTCACCGTCAGATCGACGCGTGTCGGGGAGCGACGCGGTTCGAGCACTTCGAGCACCGAGTTCCACGAGGCCGACGACGACGCGGTGGTCGCTTGACCCATGTCGCCCACGATCGTCATCGATCCCGTCAGGTCGCGACGCTTGAGCACTCGCAGTTCCATCGGTGAGAGGTCTTGAGCCTCGTCAACGACGATGTGTCCGTACGTGACGAATTCGGCTTCGTCGAGCTCAGCACTCACCGTCGGGATCAGGCGCTGGGCCTCGCGTAGCGCCGCCGCGCGGATGTCGCCCGAGAAACTGTCGAGGTCCACCCCGTCGAGGATGCCGGTCTCGAGAGGCTTGATCAACGATCGTGGTCGCTTACGCGGTCCCAGGAGAATTCTCGCTTCGTCGATGAGTGCGGCGTCAGCCTTGGTCCAACGAATGTCCTCGAGCGTTTCACTTCGCTCGCGAGCCAGTAGGGAGGTCTCGTCGTCGCTGAGCAGTCCTCGACCCGCCGCCCGCAACAAGGCCGGCGCACCGAAGAGGTCGTGCAAGAGGTCCTGTCCCGACAGTCGAGGCCAGATCCGCTGGAGCAACTGCTTGAATTCGTAGGTGCCACGAATCTGATCGGCCAACTCGTTAAGTCCCCCAGCCTCTTCGGACTGATCACGCACGAACCGGTCGTGGTAGCGACTCGCCAAGCGCGCGGCCAGTTCACGACCCACCGCGGAGCGGCGCTGATTGTGATTACCCGGGCGACGGCGCGCCCGCTCCACGATGTCGGCGGTGTCCTCGGGACGCACCACGACGATGGCACGTCCGACCGGTATGGACACGTCGGCGCGTAGGGGGCGCTGTCGGGTTCGTAGCGCCCGAGCGAGGACCGTGGCCATGCGCACGTCACCCTTGAGGCGGTCGGCCTCTTCGGAGTCGCGACCGCGCACTTCGACATTGGTGACGAGCCCCGAAATCGTCGACAGAGTCACACCGGACTCGCCCAACGACGGTAGGACGTTCTCGATGTAGTTCAAGAACAGCGGATTGGGCCCCACGACCAGCACGCCCTGACGTTCGAGCGTCGCGCGGTACGTAAAGAGGAGGTAGGCCGCGCGGTGCAGGGCCACCGCGGTCTTACCAGTACCCGGTCCGCCCTGAACCAGCAAGACCCCCGCCAGCGGATGGCGAATGATCTGGTCCTGCTCCCCCTGGATGGTCGCGACGATGTCGCCCATGCGTCCCGTACGCGCGCGGCCCAACGCCGCCAATAATGCGCCGGGGCCGCCCAGAGCGAGGCCGCCGTCGAGGAGTCCTTCGTCGGTCGCGTCGCGGGCGGCGTCCTCGGGAAGTTGGAGTTCGCCGAACTCATTGGCGAAGTACTCGTCCTCCACCCCCAGAACCTCTCGACCGCGAATGGCGACGTGGCGTCGGCGCGCGAGACCCAGCGCCTCTACGCCGGTGGCGCGATAGAAGGCCTCGGCCACCGGCGCGCGCCAGTCGACCACGAGAGGATTAAGGTCGACGTCCGAGACCGCCAATCTCCCCACGTGGTAGGTGTCTCCGGGCCCATCGTCCTTGTCGAGGTAGTCGATACGACCAAAGAACAACGATTGGTCGCCAATGGCCAATTGGTCCAGACGCTGCAGGGCGGTTCCCATCACGACGTCGCGCTCCACCAAGTCCCCGGCGCCGCGCATCGTGGCCACCGCGGCCGAGTCCCGCAGGGACCTGGCCTCACTGCGCATGTGGTCGAGCGCGTCCAGGGCACGGTCGAGGAACTCCTGCTCCTCCGAAATTTCGCGATCGTGGGCCATGGACCTCTCCTGGTACTCGCAAATAGCGTTTGACGAGTCTAGGTGACACTGCGTCGGGTCGTTCGCGGTCCCTGGGCGTCATTGGCCGACCTAGGCTGAGTCGCGTCAAAGGAGCCCAGTGAACGACCCCGTCTTCCTACGAGCCTGTCGCGGCGAAGCGGTCGAACACGTCCCGGTCTGGTTCATGCGTCAGGCTGGTCGGTCCCTGCCCGAATACCGTGCCTTGCGCGGAACGGGCTCGATCCTCGAGGCCATTGCCGACCCCGCGCTGGCCTGCGAGATCACCCTGCAGCCCGTGCGTCGCTACGGCGTCGACGCGGCAATATTGTTCTCCGACATCGTCGTTCCCTACCACGCGATTGGCTTTGGTGTCGACGTTGTCGCCGGACGTGGACCCGTCATCGCCCGCCCATTTCGCGGCGCGCAGGACCTCGAGCGCCTTCGCGACCTGACCGCCGAGGACATCACCCACGTCACGCGCACCGTCGAACTCGTCGTGGAGGAGCTCGCGACGACGCCCCTCATCGGCTTCGCCGGCGCTCCCTTCACGGTGGCTAGTTACCTCGTTGAAGGCGCCCCGACGCGCGATTTCGCGGTGATCAAGACCTTGATGCACACCGACCCTGACCTCTTCGATCAGCTGCTGACTCGCCTCGTCGCCATCACCGTGAGTTTCCTGCGCGCGCAAGTGGCCCACGGCGCGCGGGCCTTGCAGCTCTTCGATTCCTGGGCCGGATCGCTCACGCGTGACGAGTACCAGCGCTTCGCCCTGCCCGCGACCCAACGCGTCATGGACGGGGTGGCCGATTTGGGCGTTCCCACCATTTTGTTCGGCGTCGGCACGGGCGAACTGCTCCCACTGATGAGCGGCGCCGGGTCCAGCGTGCTCGGTATCGACTGGCACGTGGACCTCGACGAGGGCCGGCGTCGCGCGGGCAAACCGGTCCAGGGCAATCTCGACCCCGCGCGTTGCCTGGGGGGCGTCGACTTGGGTGTGGCGGCCACTCGCGAGGTCCTCGCTCGCGCTGGACGCGACGGCGGGTACATTTTCAACTTGGGTCACGGCGTCCTACCCACGACCGACCCCGCAGTCCTCGAGGCCGTGGTCCGCACGGTCCACGACGAAGGAATGGCAGGAGTGCAATGACGATCGGTGTACTGGTAATGGCGTACGGCACTCCGGCCACCCCCGACGACATCGAGGCGTACTACACCCGCATTCGTCACGGACATCCACCGACCGCCGAGCTCTTAGCGGAATTATCGAGCCGCTACCAAGACATCGGGGGAACGTCACCCTTGGCCGAGCGCACCGCCGCTCAGGTCACGGCACTGCGCTCGGCGCTCGAGCTCGCGGCGCCAGGGGTCTTCGACGTTCGCTTCGGATCGAAGTACGAACCGCCGATGATCGAGGACGTGGCGCCGGGTTTCGCGCTCGACGGCATCACCGAAGTGATCGGCCTAGTGCTGGCACCGCACTCCTCGTCGATGTCGACCGACCAGTACATGGCGCGCGCGCGCGCGTCGTTGGGGGACGCGGTGACGCTGCGCGAGATCGGCGCGTGGTGGGACGCGCCGGGATTCTTGGAACTCATCGCCCGACGCGTCCTCGACGCCCTCGCCCTCGTCGCACCGGAACGTCGTGACCACACCGAGGTGCTGTTCTCGGCGCACTCGCTGCCCCAGAAGATTCTCGCCCAGGGCGACACCTACCCCGAACAGTTGCGCGCCAGCGCCGCCGGGGCCGCGGCCGCGGCGGGCATCACCAACTGGGATATCGCCTGGCAGTCAGCCGGACGCACCGCGGACCCCTGGATTGGCCCCGATATCTTGGAAGTACTGCGCCACAAGAAGGCGGCCGGCGTGACCGATATCGTCTCGTGTCCGATTGGTTTCGTCTCGGACCACCTTGAGGTGCTCTTCGACATCGACATCCAGGCCCAGGGCGTGGCCCACGACATCGGACTCAACCTGATTCGCACGTCGTCGCTGAATGACGACGACGACTTCATCTCCGTTCTCGCCAACGTCGTGATCGCCGCCACGTGAGTCCACGCCATTCGGTCGTGGTGGTCGGCGGTGGCATCGCCGGACTCGCGGCCGCCTGGGAGCTCTCGGGTGGCGCACGAGGCCCCACGACGTCGACACCGCGTATCGAACTGATCGAGGAAGCGCCACGCCTCGGGGGCGCTCTATGGTCTGACGACTTCGCCGGGCGTGTCGTGGACTTCGGACCCGACGGGTTCCTCGCGCGCCGCCCCGAGGCCGTCACTCTCGCGACGGAGTTGGGTCTGTCGGATCGACTCGAACCCATTGGCGCGAGCGGGGCCAGCGTCTGGCTCAAGGGAGTGCTCGAACCGTTGCCCGCCGGATTGGTCCTGGGTGTGCCCACGGATCCCCGCGCCCTGCGCGAACTGAAAGGTCTCTCACGCAGTTCTCGCTGGTCGGTGTGGCGCGACCAGCACGCGCCCAAGAAGTTCACGGCGAACCACGACGTGAGCATCGGCTCGATTCTGCGTACCAAACTCGGCGGTGAACTCACCTACCAGCTCATCGAGCCCATGGTAGGCGGGATACAGGCGGGTCGCGTCGACGAACTCTCGGCGCAGTCGGTCTTCCCCGCCCTCTTCGCCGCGGCCCAGCGGGGCGGCTCACTCATGAAGGCTCTCAAGTCCTCCGCCGCGACGCCCGGGGGGGCCGCGGCCGAGCGCGTTCTCGGGCCACTCTTCATGACCCTGCGCGGGGGTGTGGGTTCACTGGCGAACGAACTCACGAACCAGTTGCGAGATCGAGGCGTGGTCCTTCGCACCGGTACCGCCGTCAGTGCCCTTCGCCCCACCCCGTCCGGGACGTACCCCTGGGAAGTGGACACCGCCGACACCACGACGGGGGCGAGCGGGGTCGTCGTGGCCACACCCGCGCCGGTCGCCGGTCACCTCACGCGCCTCCTTGACGAGTCCCTGTCGCGCCTGGTGAGTATCAACAGCGCCAGCGCCGCGCTCGTGACGCTCGTCTTTGGCGCGGCCGACACCACGTTGCCGTCGACCGGCACCGGGGTGCTGGTGCCCCTAGCGAGCGAGTGGAATGACGACATCATGATGACCACCGCCCTCACCTTCCTCGACCGCAAATGGCCCCACCTGCACCGCGAGGGTGAGATCTTGTTGCGCGCGCACGTGGGACGCATCGACGATCGACGCAGTGAGGTCCTGAGCGACGACGCCCTCGTTGATCGCGTCGTCGCCGAAGTGCGCACGCTGCTGGGGCGGGTGGGCGCCCCCTCGGCGGCGCGCGTCCAACGTTGGCCCCAGGGTCTACCCCAGTACTACGTGGGTCATCAAGATGTCGTCGCGGCCGCGCGGCGCGCTCTCGTGCCCTACGGCGTTCGTCTGGCGGGTAGCGCGTACGACGGGGTGGGGATCCCGGCGAGCATTGGTTCGGGTCGTCGCGCCGCGGCCGACATCATCGAATTCCTCGATCGCTCCGCGCGCAGTTAGAGCGCCCTAGAGGTAGTAGCCGGAGTGGATATAGAGGCAGGGAACGCCTTCGGCCACGTACATCGCGTGATTATTGGGATCGTCCTCGAAGGCCAGTCCCACGTCGAATCCGTAGGAGCGTAGATCGCCGAGGACGTCGCGCTTGAATTCCGACACGCCGGAGTAATCCCCGAAGTCCCTCGTGACGAGCAAGTCCCAGCGCACCGAGAAACGTTCGAGCCACTCGACGGTCTTGGCCTGGACTCGCCGCGGACGCCCGGTCACGAGCAACACGGCGAGGGAGGGGTCCAACAGGTCCAAGAGTCGTGCCGTTTCGACGATGAGGGGATCTTGATCACAGGCGTCGAAGAACGCACGCCAGTCCCCCCACCCACGTAGGTGCTGGCGACCCGACGCGTCGGCGAGGACGCCGTCGATGTCCACGACGACCGCCGCGCCCGCCGCGACCGGGTCGCGGCGCCAGTTCCAGTGTTCTTGGGGGTTCGTGGTGGTCATCGTCTCTCGGGTGAATCGAAGGGAACAATCTCTGCGAGACTAGACGTGATGGGAGCGATTGAACGACACACGCTGCCGATTCCCTACGGTCACCACGTCTACGTGGTCAGCGACCTCAGTCTGTCGCCGAGGACCCGGACGCGTAGTCGACCCGTGGTTGAGCTCACGGCCTTATTAGGTGATCTCGACGACCCGGCGGTGGTCGTGGTCGCGGGTAACCTCTTCTTCCCCGACGCCGACGAGAATTTCTCGCGCAGCGTGGAGCGCACGCTCGAGCACCTGAGGGATTTCTTCACGGCCGTCGAAGACTTCGTCGCGCGCGACGCCCGCCAGTTCTACGTCCTGCCCGGTAGCGACGACGCCGCGCTCGCCACTGACGACGAGGCGCGCGCGCATCTCGAAGCACTGGGCGTGGTGGTGGCGAGCGACCTCATGCTCCAAGTTGCCTCGGCCGACGGCGTGCGCGACCTCGCGATCGCCGCGGGCGCGCACCGTGTTGACGTGGCCCCCGTCGACGTGGCCGACCGAGCCGATGCCGACCGTCTCGAGGACCCCGCGGCGCTGGCGAGCTTCGTGGGATCACGCGTGCTCTATCGGCGACTTGCGCCGTGGACCTGGGTGGTGCTGGCGGCGCTCGTGGTCGCCGACCTTTTCAATTCCGCGACGAAATTGATCGGACATTTCACCCACCACGTCTACAAGGTCCACGCGCCGCACACCAACAGCTTCTGGGGCAATCTCATCGTGAACCTCTTCGTTCTCGTGGTGGCCGAGGCGCTCGTCGTGGTGGCCGCGGGTCTCGTGGTGCGTCGACGCTTCAATCGTTCTCACCACGCCGACACCGAGAGCGAACCCCTCGCCAATACCCTGGTCGACGCGGAGGACGCCCTCGAATTTGCTCGGCGCATCGTCGAGCGCGGTGGGGTCGGCGCGGTGGTGGGCGGGGCGCCACGACCGGCCCTGGCGTTCCTGGACCGAGGTGTCTGCGCCGTTCCGGGTCCCTCGCGCACCGTGCTCGTCCGTCGCGAGGGACGCTTCGGGCTCCCCCCGGTCTTCGCGTCGGTGGTCCGCACCGGCATCGTCGAGATCGAGGCGGCCAGCAACGTCCAGGTGCGCCTCATTGGGGGGGAGTCTCCCCTCGCGCGCGCGCGTCTCCTCGAACGCCTCGTGGCGGCGGCGCCCTCCCAGACGGGACCGCCCCACGGGACCACCACACTGGGCTCGTGGCCCCTGGGCTCACCCTTCCCCCTTACCGACGATCGTCTGCGGTCCTCGCGACACCAGCGGTCGATCCGACGCTGGGCCAGCGGACTGTTGCTCCTCGACGGACTGGTGAACGTCGTGGTGACCGCGTCGCCGCCGTTGCGCAACCGTCTGCACACGGTCTTGACCTTCTTGCCCCTGGGCGTCGCCCAATCCGCCGCCGTCGTGACCGCGATCGCGGGGATCACGATGATTATGTTGGCGCGCGGGGTGCGACGCGGGCAACGTCGCGCGTGGTTTTTAGCCCTCATCGCCCTCGGACTGACGGTCATTGCGCACCTCGCGCGCGGCGGATCGCTTCTGGCCTCAGTGGTCGCGGCCGCCCTGGCCGCGTTCCTCGTGGTGCAGCGGCGATACTTCTTGGCCGCGTCGGACCGCACGACGGCGCGCTCGATTCTGCCGCGACTCGCAGTGATCGCCGGCGTCGCGGTCGGCGCTGCGGCGACGGGCATCGAGGCCGCCAGTCGCGGCCACTACGTGCTACCCAACTTCGGCGTGGTGGTCATGGCGTGCTTGGAGCGCCTGATCGGCCAGTACAACATCTACCTCCCCGACACCTCCACCGACTTCGCCGACCCGGTCCTCTTGACGATCGGGGTGTCGTTACTGGTCACCGCGCTGTACGTGGTGACGCGCCCGGTGGTCGATCGTCGCCTCTCCACCACCGGTTCGAGCGCCGAGCGGCGGGTGGCCGAACTTCGCGCACGCGACATCGTGCGCCGCCACGGGCGTGGGACACTGGACTACTTCGCCCTACGCGACGACAAGCAATTCTTCTTCTTCCGTGATTCTCTCGTGGCCTACGCGGTGTACGGAGGAGTGGCGTTGATCTCACCGGACCCCGTCGGTCCCGACGCCGAACGCACCGAAGTATTCAACGCCTTTCGCACGTACTCCGAAGCGCGCGGCTGGACCCTCGCGATCATGGGGGCCGGCGCCGACTGGTTGGCGACGTATCACGCTGCCGGCATGCACTACCTGTACTTAGGCGACGAAGCCATCGTCGACTGTCCGACGTTCTCGCTCGAGGGGGGCAAGATGAAGGGCCTGCGCCAGGCCTGCACCCGCCTGGCGCGTCACGGCTACACCGTGGAGTTCGTGGACCCCGCCACCATCGACCCGGCCCAAGTGACGGGCGTCTTGGACCTGATTTCGATGTTGCGTCGCGGTGAGGATGAGCGCGGATTCTCCATGATGTTGGGCCGACTCTTCGACCCCAAGGATAAGGGTTTGCTGCTGACCCTCGTCTACGGTCCCGACGGCCGGCCCGCCGCCGCGTGTCAGTTCGTTCCCTCGCCGGCCATTGACGGCTACTCGTTGGATCTCATGCGCCGCGACCCTGGCGATCACCCCAATGGTCTCATTGATTACGCGCTGTGCTCGACCATTACGCACCTCAAGGCGCAGGGAGCCCGGGGACTGAGTTTGAACTTCGCGGCCTTTCGCTCCGTCCTCGACGGTGAGCGCGGCGAGGGCACCTTTACCCGCGTCGAACGCTGGACCCTGAAGCGACTCTCGGGCATCTTGCCGATCGAATCGCTATGGCTCTTTAATGCCAAGTACCACCCGAACTGGTTGCCACGCTACATCGTCTACCCGGCCGCGGAGAGCTTCGTACCCGTGGTCGCGGCGATTCTACGCGCCGAGTCCATCACCGAATTTCCCGTCCTGGGACGTTTTCTCACCAACGACCCGAGCAATCGTCCCGGCACCGTGGTCCCGCGCGAGGTGCTCGAAGCCGCCCGGCGCATCGACGAGAGTGTGTAGGCGTCTTACGTAGTTCGCCGGACGATCGCCTGGGCGAGACGCTCGGTGGCTCCCGCGGCGTAGGCGAGGTAGAGGGCGGGTTCCACCAGTTCAAGTTCTAGGAGTTGCCAACCCGCCGAACCCTCCACTAGGTCGACGCGCGCGTAGGTCAGCTCGCCCAGGGCCCCGCAAAAGACGCCGCGCGCCAGCGCCAGCGCCTCGGGCGGGGCACTGGCCTCGCCCACCTGCGACGAGCGAAAGGCGCCGTCGCGCTCCCGGGGCGCCACGTTCAACATCGCGCGCTTGGTGACGGCGTGCGAGAAGTGGGCGTCGATGAAGATCAGGGCCAACTCGCCACGCTCGTCGATGGAGTGAACGTAGGGCTGGATCAAGGCGCAGCGCTGGGTCGCGTGGAGGGCGGCCACGTGGTGCTCGGCCTCCTCGAGTTGATCGGGCCCGAAACGCCGCGCGTCGATGGACCCCGCGCCCACGGTCGGTTTGACGACGAAGTCGACCACGGGAAAGTGCGGAACCTCACCCACTTCACAGAATACCGAGTCGATGATGGGCACCCCCCGATCGGCCAGATCAGCCAAGTAGTGCTTGTCCGAGCTGTATTCGATCACGGGGTAGGGGTTCACCAGTCGCGCGCGCGCGTGCGCCCAGGCGAGGAACGACTGGTACTCGCGGACGTAGCCCCACGTCGAACGCACCACCACCAGGTCGTAGGATTCCCAGTCCACGGCGTCGTCGTCCCACACTTCGTATCGACACTCGACGCCCAGCGCCTCGACCGCCCCGCGTAGACCAGTCAGGTCCACGTCGACGTTGGCCTCGAGCGCGTCGAGATTGGCGAGGGCGCCGGGCAACGCGAAGCGTGACGTGGCCAGCGCGACGCGGCTCACGGGGTGAAGTAGACGGTGGCGTGTTGCGCCAGCGCGGCCAGCGGCCCGGGCCATACGCCCAACAACAACGTCAACCCGACACCAACACCGATGACCAGCGCGGTTCCCCGGGGCACGACCACCCGGCTGACGTCGATCTCGTCGTCGGGTTCGGCGTAGAGGACCACGGTCCAGCGCAAGTAGAACGACGCCGCGATCGCGGCGCTGAGCAGGGCGACCAGCGCCAGGGCCACGCCCCCAGAATCTACGGCCGCGGCCAAGACGGAGTACTTGGCGTAGAAACCCGCCGTCAGGGGTGCCCCGAGTTGTGAGAGCAACAACACCGCGAGCGACGCGCCCAACCAGGGTTGACGCCGCGCGAGCCCCCGGTAGGACTCCAGCGAGTGACGCTCGTCCCCGAGGCCCCCCATCAAGGTAACGATGGCGAAGGTGGCCACCACCGTGGGCGCGTAGGTGGCGAGGTAGAATAACGTGGCCGCGTTGCCGAGCACCGTCCCGGCCCAAACGCCCACCAGGATAAAACCCGCGTGGTTGATCGAGGAGTACGCGAGCAGTCGCTTGGCGTTGCGTTGGGGTAGGGCGAGCAGTGCCCCGCCCACCGTGGTCAAGATGATGAGGACCCAAAAGATGGGACGCCACGTCGCCAACTGCGTGCCCAGGCCCGAGATCATGACGCGGATCAGTGCCGCGAAGGCGCCGACCTTAACGATGGAGGCCATGAAGCCCGTGACCGGCGTCGGCGCGCCTTCGTACACGTCGGGGCTCCACATGTGAAAGGGCACCGCGGCGATCTTGAAGGCGAAACCCACCAACAACAGGGCGCCGCCGGCGTAGAGCAGTCCCGGATGCAGCACCACATTTGAGCCGAGGAAGTACGAGACGCTCGAGATATTCGTCGAGCCCGTCGCCCCGTAGACGAGCGCCGCGCCGTAGATGAAGATCGCCGAGGCGAAGCCCCCCAGGATGAAGTATTTCAGGGCAGCCTCCGCGGACTCACCCTTACGCCGGTCAATGGCCACCAGCACGTAGAGACCTAGGGAGAGTATTTCGAGACCGAGGAAGATCACTACGAGATCGTTGGCCTGCGTCATCAAGACCGCGCCCGCGCTCGAGGCCAGCGCCAGGATCGAATATTCAGCGCCGCGCACGTTCTCACGCACCGCCCAGTCGTGGGCCACCAGGGCCGCCATAGCGACCGAGAGCGCGATCACCGCCGTCGCCACCACCGAGAACCCATCGAGCACCACGGCGTGCGCCACCGTGCTCGAGGGCCCACTCTTGTCCAGGCAGCGCCACTGGAAGTAGGTCACCACCAGCACCGCCAACGACGCCGCGAGCGTCGTCGCGGTGGTCACCGCGGTGGGCACGGTACGACGCCACATGGCCGACGCGATCAACAACACCAGCGACGCGCCGAAGAGAATCAGCACCGGCAGGATGACCAGGTAGTGGATCGAAACGTGCAGGGTGCCGGCCGTCGCGATCATTTCGTCGCTCCCACCGGGGCGACCTGGGTCACGAGAGTATGCACCGAGGGGGTGATCCGGTCAAGGACGGGCTTGGGAAAGACGCCCAGTACGACGATCAGCACCACCACCGGCACGAGCACCCAGCGCTCCGCGGTCGAGGCGTCGGGCACATCGGCGTTGGCGCCCTCGGCGCGACCGTGAAAGACCCGTTGGTAGGCCCAGAGCAGGTACACCGCCGAGGCCAGAACGCCCAGTGACGCTACCGCGGCCCACCACGCGTGCGTGGTGAAGGTACCGATCAAAATGAGATACTCCGAGACGAAGCCCGACAGTCCCGGTAGGCCAATCGAGGCCAGCATCGTCACGGTGAATAGGGCCGCGAGTACTGGCGCGGGTCGCTGGAGGCCACGAAAATCAGTGATCGCGATGCTCGAACGACGACGCTCGAGAAAGCCAATAATGAGAAAGAAACCGATCGTGATGACGCCGTGGTTGAACATCAACAGCACCGCTCCCGTCACCCCGATGGTCGAGCCCGACATCACCCCGAGGGTGATGAAACTCATTTGCGCCAGCGAGGAGTAGGCCACGAAACGTTTGAGGTCTTTGGCGACGCACGCGAGGATCGAGCCGTACAAGATCCCCACCACCGCCAACGTCAACATGTAGGGGCGCACACTCACCTGCGCCAGGGGCAAGAGTCCGACCGCGAAGCGCAACAGCCCGTAGCTCCCGAGTTTGGCCAGGAGCGCCGAGAGCTCGATGGATCCGGCGGTGGGGGCCTCGGCGTAGGTGAGCGGCGACCAGGTGTGCAGGGGCCATATCGGCGCCTTGGCGCCGAAGGCGATGGCGAAGGCCACGAATAGCCACACGGCGGTCGAATGCGACAGTGTCGTGGTCGCTAGGGCGCCGTAGGCGAAGGTCAGCGCGCCGCCGTGCTGGTGTTGGTACGCGAAGCCCATGTACAAGATGCCCACCAATAAGAACGCCGAAGCGGTGAAGGTGTAGAGAAAGAATTTCAACGCCGCCCGCGCCCGCTCGGCGCCGCCCCAACCCGAAATGATGAAGTAGCACGGCACCAGCGTGAGTTCGAAGAAGACGAAGAACTCCAGTACATCGTGCGCCACGAAGGAGCCCATCGTCAAGCCGGTGAGGATCAACAACCACGAGACGAAAGCCGGCTCGCGGCGCTGGTCGCGGCCCCCGAGCAGAGATAGCAACAACACGAGCGCGGTCAAGACCACCATCAACAAGGACAAGCCGTCGAGAGCCACGTCGTAGGCGAGACCCAGCGGCGCCGAGATGACGTGGCGCGAATAAAAGTCGAAGCTCTGCGCCGAGGCGACGTGGCTTGAATACATCGTCGCGACCGCCAGCGAGAGCGCAACCTCGATAACACCCACCACGACGGCGACCGCGTAGGACGCACCCTCGCGCCGTCGTACCAGCATCGCCACCAGGGCGCCGAGCAGGGGCAGCATGATCAGTGCGCTCAACCACAGAGAAGAATGCATCGTTACCTCACCCTCCCCACGAGGTAGATCACGATGATCGTCACGCCGAGTACCATCGCCACGGCGTACTGGCGCACCATACCCGACTGCAGCTTGCGCATGCCCTCGCCGCTGCGCCGCATCGATCCGCCCAGGCCCTCAACGGCGCCGTCGATGACGCGATCCTCGACCACGTCGTTGGACACGCGCGCGGCGCGTTCGAGGGGCCGCGCCAGGACGGCGTCGTACGCGTCATCCCAGTACCACACGTGCTCCAAGAACGCCGGCTCGAATCTCGGCGATTCCACTCGGTGGCGCCAGATCGTGAAGGCGGCGGCCAGGCCCACGAGTGCGGCGGCCACGTCGACGATCGCCAGTCCCGTCTGCAACACGGTGCTCTGCGTCGGCGTCGCGGCCACGAAGCCGAACGTGGGGTCGAGAAAATCAGTCAACGAGAAGCCGTGCGCCCAGGGTAGGTCGAGCAAACCCCCGAGGACGCTCAGCGTCGCCAAGACCAACAAGGGGATGGTCATCACGAGCGACGACTCGTGCGGGTCGTGCTGGTGGGTCACCTCGCGAAAGCGTTCGCTGCCGCGGAAGGTGAGAACGAAGAGGCGACTCATGTAGTACGCCGTCAAGATCGCCGTCACGACGCCGAGGGCCCAGAGGACCTTGTCGTGGGCGAACACATTGGTCAGAACGTCGCCCTTGGACCAGAAACCGGCGAAGGGGGGAACGCCCGAGATCGTCAACCACCCGATTAGGAACGTCGGGAAGGTGAGGGGCAGCCACTTGGCGAGTCCCCCCATCTTCCTCATGTCCTGCTCGCCGCCGAGGGAGTGGATGACCGATCCCGAGCCCAAGAAGAGTAGGGCCTTGAAGAAGGCGTGGCTCACCATCAAGAAGATGGCCGCGCCGTATGCGCCCACCCCGACGGCGAGAACCATGTAGCCGATCTGAGAGACCGTCGAGAAGGCCAACACCTTCTTGATGTCCTTTTGGGCGCAGGCGATCGTGGCGGCGACGAATGCCGTCACCCCCCCGATGACCGCGATGCTCATTCGTCCCGAGGACGACAGCGCCAGGACGGGCGACATCCGAACGAGGAGGTAGACCCCGGCGGTGACCATCGTGGCGGCGTGGATGAGTGCCGACACCGGAGTGGGGCCCTCCATAGCGTCGGGGAGCCAGTTGAAGAGGGGGATCTGGGCACTCTTGCCCGTCGCGGCGAGTAGGAGCGCGAGCACGATCAACGTCGCGACCGTCGGCGATAGGAGCGACGTGGAGGAGAAGATGCCCTGGTACGTGAGGGTGTGGGTGTGGGTGAAGATCAAGAACATCGCCACGAGCAGACCGACGTCACCCACGCGGTTGTAGATGAAGGCCTTCTTACCCGCCGACGCGGCGGCCTCGCGGTCGAAGTAGAAACTCACCAACCAGTAGGAGCACACGCCCACACCCTCCCAACCGACGAAGGTGAGGACGAGGTTGTTGGCCAGCACCAGCGTGAGCATCGAGAAGACGAACAAGTTGAGGTAGAGGAAGAACTTACGAAAGTCCGTCTCCCCTTTCATGTACGCGGTGGAATAGAGGTGGATCAGCGCGGAGATACCCGTGACGAACAAACACATGGTGACCGACAAGGGGTCGACCAGTAATGCGACGGGCACGTGCAACGTGTCGACCGAGATCCACGTGAAGAGCTGCACATTGACCTCGCGCGCGCGGTCGTGCAGCAAGAGGACCAACGCCACGACGCTCGCCACGAAACTCAACGCGACGACACCAGTGGCGAGGGCACCGACGAAGCGGTTCGAGAGGGAGCGGCCATTAAGGAGCACGAGCAGGAACCCAACGAGTGGGAACACCAAGATGAGGGGGGCGACGTGGTTCATCAGCCTTGCAACTCCGAGAGCTCATCGACCGACGTGGAGGCGCGCCGCCGAAAGACCGCGACCACGATGCCCAGTCCCACCGTCACTTCGGCGGCCGCCACGACCATCACGAAAAAGACGATCGTCTGACCCCCGATGTCGCTCATCGAGCGCGCGAAGGTCACGAAGGTCACGTTCACCGCGTTCAGCATGAGTTCGATGCACATGAACATGATCAGGGCACTTCGTCGAGTCAAGACACCGAAGGCTCCGATACCAAAGAGCAGCGCCGCGAGGATCAGATACCACGAAGCGGGAATGGTCACGAGGACACCTCCCGTGGCGTCGCGGCGTCCGTGACGAGGTCGCCCGGCGTCATCGTTCCGTGGTCGTCGTCGGGTGCGGGTGAGGGCTCCCCCTCGACCTCGTCGTCGAGGTCGAGGTCGAGGTCCAAGGGACGTTCGCGTCGCGCGAGCAAGACCGCTCCCACGACCGCGATGATCAATAGTCCGGCGGTGGCTTCGAATGCGAGGAGGTACGTGGTGAAGACCGAGTCACCCAGTTGCGTGATGTTACCGGCCCCACCGGCCAACGCGGTACCGCCCGTCGACACTGAGAGGACCCCACTGACCCAGTGAGAGTTGGCCATCAGGGTGATGAGTCCCGCCACCGTCACCGTGACGCCCACGCCCGCGAGCCAACGCTGACCGACGAGGGGCTCCACATGCGGGTGTTGGGTCTTGTCCACGCCGAGGAACATGATCACGAACAAGAACAAGACCACGATCGCCCCGGCGTAGACAATAATCTCGGCCGCCGCGAGGAAGTCCGCGCGTTGGGCCAAGAACGTCAACGCGACGCCCAACAGACACATGATCAAACTGAGCGCGCTGTGCACCGGGTTCTTCATAGCGATGACCCCAATGGCGCCCACCAGGATCAACAGGGCCGCGCACGCGAAGACGAGGACGTCGGGAAACGCGTACGCCACGGCCAGCATCAGTTGTCCTCCTCGGCTCGGCGACGCGGACGGCGTTCCTCGATCTTCTTAAGTAATCCTTGCAGACCGCGCTGGTCGAGTGGAACGTCGTCGGGTTGCAGGTGGCGAGAAAAGACCGTGCGCAGCTGCTTCGAACCGGTCGCCTCGTCATCACGGTGCTCGGACTGGCCCGCCTCCGGGGCGCGCACCCCCACCCCCAGGTCACCGCTCCACTGGGCGATTCCCTCGAAGGTCGCGTCGCCAGCGGGCGACGTGGCCCGCATCCAACCGCCGGTCATCGCCGCCTCGTCCGGGCGCCAATCCTCCCAGGGCAGACGTTGGGGGAAGCCCTCGTCGTCAACCAATAACTGCGCCTTGGTGTAAATCGCGTCGGCGCGGTTGGTGAAAGAGAATTCGAACATCTTGGACTCGGTGATGGCCTGAGTGGGGCACGCCTCGACGCACAGGTCGCAGTGGATGCACCGCAGATAATTGATCTCGTAGATGTAGCCGTAGCGCTCACCGGGCGAGACCGGGTGGTCGGGCGGGTTGTCGAGGCCGCGCACGAAGATGCAGTTGACGGGGCACACCCCGGCACATAATTCGCAGCCGATGCATTTCTCTAGACCATCCTCGTAGCGGTTGAGGACGTGGCGACCGTGTTGGCGTGGCTGTTTAGGGCGTTTGACCTTAGGGTAGGAATTCGTCACCTTTGGTTTGGCGATGTGCGCGAGGGTCAACTTAAAGCCACCAAAGAAGTCCGTCCAACTGCTCATGACTCTTCCCCCTCGTCGAAGGTCGCGTCACTGACGGCACGAATGACGTAACCCGGAAGAGGCCGTCCACCCACTTCGGGCAGGAGCGAACCAGGACCGCTGGCGCGGTCGACCCCGAGTTCGAACGCCCGACTCAGCAGGGTCCAGGCCACGATCACCAACGCCGCCATCGCGAAACCGTCTGCGGGGCGGATCAAGAAACCCGCAACGATCAGCATCCAGCCGAGCGAGAGAGGAATGAGTCGTTTCCAGCCCAGTTCCATGACCTGGTCGTAGCGAAACCTTGGCAAAGCGGCGCGGAACCAGACGTAGCCGAAAGCGAATCCCGTGGTCTTGACGAGAAACCAGAGGATCGGGAAAACCCAACGGACGTGAGGAATGTTCGGCACCCACCCAGCGGGTCCGCCGAGGAACAGGGTGACGATCATTGCCGACATCGTGATGGTGTTCATGAACTCGGCGAGGTAGAAGAGGGCGAAGCGTAAGGAAGAATATTCGGTGTTGAATCCTCCCACGAGTTCGCTATCGGCCTCCACGACGTCGAAGGGCGGACGGTTGAGTTCCGCGGTGATCGAGATCAAGAAGACCACGAAGGGCACCAGGCCGAGTCGAATAATGTTCCAGTGCCACACCCCGTGCGCCTGACTTGTCACGATGTCGTGGGTCGAGAGTGACCCGGTGACCAGGACGACCGTCACGATGGTCATACCCAACGCCGCCTCGTAGGAGATCATGAGGGCACTCGCACGCACCGACGACATCAGTGGGTACTTCGACCCCGAGGCCCACCCCGCCAAGATAACGCCGTAGACCGAAATCCCCGACATCGCCAACATCACCAAGATTCCCATGGGCGGGTTGGCGATCTGCAGGTCAATCACGTGGCCCGCGACCGTCACGGTTCCCCCCACGGGCACGATCGAGAATGTGATCAGCGCCGGGATCAGGACCAGGTAAGGGGCCAACTTAAAGACGAAGCGATCCGACTCACCCGGGATGAGGTCTTCCTTGAAGAAGAGTTTGATGCCATCGGCCAGTGTCTGCAGGAGGCCAAAAGGGCCCCATCGTTGGGGACCAATTCGGCTCTGCATGTCCGAGATGGCCTTACGCTCGAACCAGATCATGATGGTCACCGCACCCATAATCACCGCGAAGCCGACCACGACCTTGATGATGACGATGAGCAGAATCGCGAGGGTGACATGCACTCCGTTGCTAAAGAGGGGGTCCACGGTGCCCAGACTCACGGTGTCTCCAGGCGTAACTGCGTCACGGGACTCGAAGGATCGACCATCATTGCCACCACGTTGTCGCCGTTGGCGTCCAGGGTGCCCCACGGAGCCACACACGTGCCGCGAAGCACCGTCTCGTCGGTATCGATGTCGATTCCGAAATCGCCACCCGGCGCGCGGACCAGGACCCGCGCACCACTAGCGAGACCCAGTCGGTCGAGGTCACTCGGGTGCACCAACAGTCGCGTGGCGCCGACGAGACCGCTCAGCGCCGGCGAGCCCTGCATCGCCACTCCCCGGTCGTAGAGTCGGCGCACGAGAACGAGCCGGAATGCGTAGGCGTCGGCCAGGGGCACGTCCACTCGCGCGAGCGCGACGTCAGTCGGTGTCGACCCGGTGGTGGTCGTCGTGGTGCCCGCGTCCAGGAGGGAGGTGGCCCCCGTCGATTCACCTAGTCCCACCGTTCGAGTCGAACGAATACCGGGAAACGCCATGGGGTCCATCGCGTGACGAGCGACGGGCGTGACCGACAACCCCATGACGACGCCGTCGAAGGCCTGGTCCTGGAGGACCGACAGAGCCGCGTACCCCGTGGTGTCCTCGATCACCTTCGCACAAAGTTCGATCGAATCGAGTCCGAGATCCTGACCCCACGTGAGGGCCAGTTCCGAGGCGATTGCCACGTCGGACCAGGCCGAGCCGGGTGCGCCGATCTTCGGCGCCACCGCCGTGACGCGTCCTTCGAGATTCGTGACGGTGCCGGTGCGTTCGTACTGAACCTGCGCCGGCAACACGACATCGGCGTAGGCCAACGACGGGCCTCCGTGACCGGTGACCGCAATGACCGACGAGGTCTCGAGCGCCGAACACGCGAGGTCCTGGTTGACGACGTTACCTAGGAGACAGCCCCCTAATACCACCGTGGCTCGCTGGGTCCCCGCCACCATCGCGGCGAGTTGAGCCGTGGTGTCACGACCCGACGCGGAGGGTTCCACGCCTCGACCCGGACGTAGTCGCGGGCTCAGTCCCATGTCGAGAGCACCGCGCACATTGGATCGGCGAAGAACGACGAGGAACCGCGCACCGGGGAGACCCTGCGCGAGCACCTGGATCGCCTCATCGACGAGTCGCTGGTCTTCGGCCAGATTGGCTCGGCCCACCACGATCACGACCCCCGTGCCGTCCCCGAGCGCGCCACGTACGTCGTGGAGTTCGGTCTCAGCGACCAACGTCCCTACGGGCAGGTTTCCACTCACCAGCGCGCGCGCGATCGCCGGGGTCTCTCCGGGACGCACGCTCAAAGAGTGCGCCGCAAGCGAGTGCAGAGCGCTCGGCGCGCTCGAGAGTTCGACGAGGGTGCGGTGGTGGCGCACGAAACTCTCACGCAGGCGCAAGAACAAGACCGGCAATTCCTCTCGGAGATCGCCGGTCATCGTGAGGACGACCGGCGCATTCGCGGCGTCGTCGATGGTGGCGAGCGGCAAGGATTGGAGGAGGACCGGATCGAGTCCGTCACCGAACTGCGCGTCGATGTTCTCGGTTCCCACCACCGTACGCAAGAAGCGTTCCCAAGCGTAGGCGCCCTCGTTGGTCAAACTCGCCCCGCCCATGGCGCCCACCGCGTCGGCGTCGCCGGCGTCGCGCAAGAGTTGCACCGCGGCGGTAAGTGCGACGCCCCACGACACGGGCCGAAGTTCGCCCTCCACGCGCACCAGGGGCTCGGTCAGTCGCGTCGCCGCCGAGAGTGGATCGCTCGACGCCTCGTTGGCGTCAATGGAGTCCAGGGTGAAACGACCCTTGTCGCACAACCAACCGTGATTGACGGGCTCGGAATCCACGCCGAGCACCCGCGTGAGGCGATTACCCGACGATTGCACCGCCACGCGACAACCCACGGCGCACGTGGTGCACGTACTTTCCACCTGCTCGAGGTCCCAGGGGCGCGCGCTGAACCGATAGGGCTTGGCCGTGAGGGCGCCCACGGGACAAATCTGAACGGTATTACCCGAAAAGACGGAGTCGAAGGGCGCGCTCGGCGACGTGGCGACCTCGATCAAGTCCCCGCGGCCCGCGAAAGCAATTTCTACGTCTCCCGCCACGTCGGCGGCGAAACGAGTGCAGCGCGCGCACTGGATGCAACGTTCGCGATCGAGTAACACGAGCTCGCCGATCGACACCGGCTTGACGAAATGGCGTTTCTCTTCGACGAAACGGGTCTCACCCGACCCGTGCGCCAAGGTCTGATCTTGCAGGGGACATTCCCCACCCTTGTCACACACGGGACAATCCAGGGGGTGGTTGGCCAACAGGAACTCGAGCACACCATCCTGGGCCTTCTTCACCTTCTCGGAATCCGTCGTCACACTCATTCCGTCGCTCACCTTGAGGTAACAGGCGGGCTGGAGGGTCGCCCCGCGCGGCCCGTCCACCTCGACCAGGCACATACGACACATGCCCACCGCCTCCATGCGGGGGTGATAACAAAATCGCGGAACGTAGGAACCGGCCCGCTCGGCCGCCTCGATCAACAACTCGCCGGGCGACGCCTCGACGGAACGTCCGTCGACCGTGATCGTCACTTTGGTACGGATCACCTCAGTCATGGGGGCAACCTCCGTGGTTCACGTGGGCCACGAAGTCATCGCGGAACATACTGATCGCCGAATGGACCGACGACGGGATCGAGGGGCCGAGAACGCAGATCGTGGTCTGTTGGGGCGGCCACGTCAACCCCGGCGCGATATTGTCACACAGGTCGAGCAAGAGATCAAGGTCCTCGAGACGTCCCCCGCCGTGTTCGAGACGGTACATGATGCGCTCGATCCACCCCGACCCCTCGCGACACGGGGTGCACTGACCGCATGATTCACGCGAGAAGAACTTGGTGATGCGCCACGTCGCACGCACGACGCAACTGGCGTCGTCTAGGACAACGACTGAGCCGGAGCCGAGCATCGATCCCAAATTGCCCACCTCGTCCTGGCCCAGTGGTGTATCGAGCAGGTCCGGACCGAACCACGGGGCCGAGACGCCGCCGGGTATGAACGCCTTGAGGGTGCGACCCGGCGTGAGACCACCGCCCAGGGCAGGATCGAAGATGAGGTCGCGAAAGGTGTTCTTGACCATCTCGAGCTCAAAGACGTTGGGATTCTGTACGTCGCCGGCGAGGGCGAAGAGACGAGTACCGGTCGAACGGCCCGCGCCGAGTGCCGCGAAGGCGGCCCCGCCGTGGTTAATGATCCACGGGAGATTCGACATCGTCTCGACGTTATTGACGACGGTGGGCTCTCCGTAGAGACCGGTCACGGCGGGAAAGAAGGGCGGCTTAATCCGGGGAAAACCCCGCTTACCCTCGAGGGCCTCGAGTAAGGATGTCTCTTCACCACAGATGTACGCGCCCGCGCCAGGGTGCAGAACGACGTCGATCGAGAAATCCGAACCAAAGATCTTCGATCCAATCGCGCCGTGGGCGTACGCCTCGTTGAGTGCTTGTTGGACTCGCTCGAGTCCCAGCGCGAACTCACCGCGCAAGAAGATGAACACCTGACTCACCTGCAGGGCGTAGGCGGCGATGACGACCCCTTCGACCAATTGGTGGGGATCACGCTCGACGAGGTAGTGGTCCTTGAACGTGGCGGGCTCTGACTCGTCCCCGTTGACGACGAGGTAAGAAATCGCCGATCGGCGCAACATCGACCATTTGCGTCCGGCGGGAAAACCCGCCCCACCGCGACCCAGTAACGACGCGGCGTCGACCTCGGCGGCCACGACCTCGGGGTACATCGTCAGGGCCTTACGTAACGCGCTGTAGCCACCGGTGTCGAGGTAGCGAGCCAGCGTGAAGGAATCGACGTAGTCGCGCCGAGACGAGACGATGGGGGGAGCGTTCAGGACGGACATTATTTCGTCTCCGGGGGAACCGCCGGCGCGCCGGCCTGGGCGACGACTGGGGCCGCGGTCTCTGCGCGCGCCGTGCGCGCGGCCAATGCGCTCGCACGCTCACGCGCGAGGTCCTCCTTCGCCACGCGCAGCCCCCCTTGTCGCTTCACGCGAATCAAGGTCCCGTGTCGCGGCACCTCGTGGTCGAGGCGACCATCGCGTAGATCGCGCACCATAGCGTCGAACGCGTCGGGCGTCGTCGTGCGCACGTAACGATGATTCACCTGCACACACGGCGCGAGGTTGCAGTCGGCCAGACACTCGGTCTCCTCGAGGGTGAACAAGCCGTCGTCACTCGTGGATCCCACCGCGCAACCCAGGGTGGCCGACGCGTGTTCGAGCAACTCCTCGCCCCCGGCGAGCAGGCAGGCGATATTGGTACACACGCCCACCACGTAGGTCCCCACCGGTTCGAGATGGAACATGTCGTAGAACGATGCGGTCCCGCGCACGTCCGCGGCGGTGGTGTCGGTGAGCGTGGCAACTTCGGCGATGCCCTCCTCGCTCAAGTAGCCGTCGTTCTCCTGGGCCAAGTGCAAGAGGGGCAGCATGGCGGAACGCTTGCGGGGGTAGAGCGCGATCAGCTCTTCGGCGCGCTGTCGAATGTCGGAACGGAAATGACTCACCGGTCGACCTCCCCGAGCACGGGATCGACGGTCGAAATCATGGTGATCGCGTCGGAGATCGACCCACCGCGCATCAACAGGGGAATGGCCTGGAGATTGGTGAAACTCGGTGCACGAACGTGGAGACGGTAGGGCTTGGGCCCGCCGTCGGCCACCATGTAACACCCGAGTTCGCCTCGCGGCGATTCCACCGCGGAGTAGACCTCACCCGCGGGAACGTGGAAGCCCTCGGTGAAGAGCTTGAAGTGGTGGATCAACGCCTCCATCGATTCTCCTATACGCGCCCGCGGCGGCGGCGTGACCTTCGGGTCCTGGCTGCGGTAATCCCCCTTGGGCATCTTCTCGACACACTGGCGGACAATCCGAATGGATTCGCGAATTTCGTTGAGTCGAATGGCGTACCGGTCGAAGTTGTCACCGTACGTGCCCACGATGACGTCGAAGTCCACCTGGTCGTAGGCCAGGTACGGCATCGTGCGACGCAGGTCCCAGGGGACGCCCGTCGATCGCAACAGTGGTCCCGTGAGTCCGAGGGCCAGGGCCTCCTCGGCGGTGATTGATCCCACCCCCACGAGACGATTACGAAAAATCGGCTGGCCAGTGAGTAACTGGTCGTACTCGTAGGTCCGCTCGTCGATCGTGTTGCAGATGACTTCGACATCGTCTTGCCAACCGTCGGGGAGGTCCGCGGCGACCCCACCGGGTCGGACGTAATTGAGGTTGAGACGAAGTCCCGCGGTCTTCTCAAAGAACGCCAGGATCAACTCGCGTTCGCGAAGTCCGTAAATCATCATCGACGTGGAGCCCAGGTCCATGCCGTTGGTCGCCATCCACACCAAATGTGACGACACGCGATTGAGCTCACTCATGAGCATGCGGATCCAGGTCGCCCGCTCGGGGACCTCGACGCCCAAGAGTTTCTCGACCGTCATCGAGTACGACAATTCGTTGATCACGGGCGACAGGTAGTCCATGCGCGTCACGTTGGTCGCACCCTGGACGTAGCTCAACGTTTCTCCCGTCTTCTCCATGCCGGTGTGCAAGTAACCGATGACCGTCTTGGTACGCAGGACGAACTCACCGTCGAGCTCGAGCATGAGTCGCAGAACCCCGTGCGTCGAGGGGTGCGCCGGTCCCATGTTGATGATCATGGTCTCGTCGTCGTGGCGCTCGTAGTCGACCTGACGCGGATCCAGGGTGACCCCGTCGAGTCGCAGCACTGCTCCCACCTCGCGGCCGAGTTCGTCGGTCGAGGTATCGATACGGCGGGTGAGCTCTTGAGCGCCCTCGGAGGTCTCGCCCATCAGGCGCTCGGGGCGATCGGCCACTCGGGTCAGGTCACTCATCGCGGGCCCGGCGCTTCCTTGAACTGAATGGGTACGTGCCCCACGCCGTAGTCCTTGCGCAACGGGTGGCCCTCCCAGTCCTCGGGCATCAAGATGCGCGTGAGGTCGGGGTGACCGTCAAAGAGGATGCCGAAGAGATCGAACGTCTCTCGCTCGGGCGCTTCGGTGCCGGGATAAACGTGAAAAAGGGTGTCCACCCGCGGCGCGTCATTACCCGCTTGGACGCGAACACGCACGCGTTGGCGCCTGGAGAGGGATAAGAAAATGGCCACCACTTCGAATCGGGTGGGAACTACGCCCTCGGGGACGGCGCGGTCGAAATACTCGAGGTAGTCCACGCCGCACACGTCGACGCACATCTCGAAGCCGTCGGCCTTCAGCGCGCCCGCCAGAGCGACGTAATCCTCCTTGGGGGCGAAGAACGCCGCGTCGCACGCGAGCGCCTCCTCGATGAGGACGCCGGGGGGGGCCAAGGGGGGTCGGGGGATCACTTCGGCGTGCCCATCCTCACGGTCACCGGCACCTCGGGGGTCCAAATCCCGCCGACACCGTCTAAGTGCGTGGGGGTACCCTCGTAGCGACGCTTCATGATCTCGCCCGTGCGAATCTGCTCGTGCAGGGTGAGGATCGCGTGCATCAGCGTCTCAGGACTGGGTGGGCAGCCCGGCGCGTAGACGTCCACCGGAACGATCTGGTCCACGCCTTGGACGATGGCGTAATTGTTGAAGAGACCGCCGGTCGACGCGCACACCCCCATGGAGATGACCCACTTGGGTTCCATCATCTGGTCGTAGACCTGACGGAGCACCGGGGCCATCTTCTGGCTCACGCGACCCGCGACGATCATGAGGTCCGCCTGACGCGGCGAATTGCGAAAGACCTCCATGCCAAAACGCGCGAGGTCGAAGTCCGCCGCTCCCGCGGCCATCATCTCGATGGCGCAGCACGCCAGTCCGAACGACGCCGGCCACACCGACGCGCGCCGGGCCCAGCGTACGAGGTCCTCGACGGGCGCAGTCAAGAAATTGTGCTGCAGGTCTTCGAGGGCCACTACGCCGCCCGTTCCGGGTCGGCACCGATGCGCACGATCGTCGAGGAACTGGTTCGCTCGGGCATCGCCACGGTGAGGTGCTTACTGGGCCCCCACGACAACGCCCCCTCACGAACCAGGTAGAGCAACGCCCCAAAGACGGTGAGGGAGAAGACGAGCACTTCAATGAGTCCAAAACCCTGCAACTGGCGAAAGACAACGGCGAAGGGATACATAAAGACCACTTCGATGTCGAAGATGACAAAAATCATGGCGACGAGGTAAAAGCGAACCGGGAAGCGTTGCGGCGGCTCCACCTCGGGGACAATCCCGCATTCGTACGGGGCGATTTTGGCGTCAGTCGGTCGTTTGTGCGGCGCCAGCAGGGCTGACGCGACAAACGATCCCGACGCGAATAACGCTCCCAGAATCAGGAGTCCCAGTATGGGTAAATACTGGTTCACGAATTCAGTTCTATCACTCCTGACGAAGGGCTTCGAGACGGGAGGAGTGGACAAAGGACATAACCTGTCTCGATGCCTTCCGCGATGCACGCCGCCACCCACTCAAGCCCCTACGACGTCGTCATCGTGGGGGCGGGGCCGAGTGGTTCGTCGTGCGCGTACTGGCTCTCGCGGGCCGGCTGGTCGGTGTGTCTGATTGAAAAGAAGACCTTTCCCCGCGAGAAGACCTGCGGCGACGGCCTCACCCCGCGTTCAGTGCACCAGATAATCGAGATGGGCCTCGAAGGCCTCGTAGCCGCTCACGCGCATAAGTACCAGGGCCTGCGCTCCTTCGGTTTCGGTGCGTCACTGGAGTTGCGCTGGCCCGAGCACCCCGTCTTTCCTAACTACGGATACACCGTCACCCGTTTCAATCTTGACGGCATGGTGGCTGATCACGCCGTCGCTCACGGGGCCACGTTGCTCACGGGCGTCGAGGCCGTCGACCTCCTCGACGCGGTTCCTTCAGAGTCCGGCGCGCTCAGCGCCGCCGCGGGCGTGGTCGTCAAGGACAAGGAGAGCGGCGAGAGCGGCGAGATCCGCGGCCACTACCTCGTCGTGGGCGACGGGCAGAATTCGCGCCTCGGGCGGGCGCTGGGCACCTCGCGCAACCGCGAGTGGCCCATGGGGATGGCGCTTCGCGGGTACTACACCAGCGATCGTCACGCGGAGCCGTGGATCGACTCGCACCTCGACATCCGCGACACCCGCGGCGCCGTCGTCCCGGGTTACGGTTGGATCTTCCCCTTGGGTGACGGTCGCGTCAATGTCGGTGTCGGGCTCTTATCGACCGGTGGGGCGTGGAAGGGAGTCAATACCACCAAGCTGCAAGAGTATTTTGTGGCCCAGACCGCGGACGCGTGGGGACTCAACGAACGTACCTGCCTCGGACCGGCGACGGGTGGTCGTCTGCCCATGGGACTCGCGGTGGGACCTCGCGTGGGCCCAAACACCCTCACCATCGGTGACGCCACCGGGACCGTCAACCCCTTCAACGGCGAGGGTATCGCCTACGGCTACGAGTCCGGACGCCTGGCGGCGGGCGCCCTCGGTGCAGCGCTGTCGAGCGGGGATCCTTCGGCGCTCTCGCTGTACGACGATCGGATGGAACGAGCGTACGGGGACTACTACAAAGTGGCACGCGCCTTCGTCCGATTGATCTCTGAACCAAAGATCCTCTCGGTGTGCGTCGGGGCGGGTCTTCGCATCAAACCCCTAATGAACGAACTTCTCGCCATCATGGCCAACCTCATGAGCAATGATGAACGGGGTCCGGCCGAGGTGGGGTACCGCGCCATGGTACGTCTCGCACACGCCGTACCCGAGGAGGCGTATCGAATGTTGCTCGGTAGCGGCTCGGAGGACTGAGGGTCTCGCGCACCAGGGAACGTTGCCGTTCCTCGCGCGGTGGTACTACGCCGATAGCGCCGAGGTCGATGTCACTCGCAAAAGAAGTTCATTGGCCAAGTCGTCGAGAGTCTGGAACGCTGCCGGCAGGTTCACCACGAGGGCGCTGAGCGTCACTTCGAAGTGACCCGCCGCCTCCACGATCACCACCAGGGTGGCGTGCATGATGCCCACAGCGGGCAACGTCACCGCGGCACTCCCCCCGCGTACCCAACCCCGCACGAAGGTCGGCGTAGCGAAAGAGCGCCCGTTAGTGAGGTCGGGGGTCACCCTCGAACTATGGCCGATCATCAGGTCGGCCGTGGAGTTCGCGAAGCAGCGCCCGAAGGAGGGTCGCGACATCTCGACCACGTCGGCGGCGACGCTCTGGGGCGAGTCGTAGTACTGCGCACTCGATTCAACCTGAATCCCACCAAAATCCGACGAGGAGAACACCGGAGAACTCACCTGGTACGTGGCACTCTGCCCCGCGAGTCCGTACACGCGATCACGGGCGTTGGATACTCCCACACACCTTTGAAAGTGTGACGCGGCGGCGGCGAACGCCACGTCACGTAGCCCCATCGTCGTCGAGGTGGTGGGGGCGTTGTAGAGGACTTCACCTGGCGGGGGCAAGAAGGTGTTGAGCTCCGAGACCGACGCCGCGTTCGAGGACGACCAGGTCCCCGAGACGTCGCGCGCACTGAGGTTCACTCCCTCGAGTGCGCGCAGGGCCGACGGGGTCGACGAGGGCGCGGCCAGCGCCCCGAAGTAGCCCGCGAAGGCCGCGAGACTGACGAGCACGGCCACCACGAGTGCCCGACGTCGCCGCGAGCGCGGCATCTCGGATCCCCCGTGAGTGGCGAGCATCGCGGCCAACTCGTCGAGGTGC
>JAJZEN010000137.1 GCA_021828545.1 Actinomycetes bacterium | reverse complement strand
CAAGAACCGCGAGACCGGTGAGTGGCCCAGCGTGTGGGCGACGTCGAGGAGTCCTTGATCGAGGCTCGAGAACGCGGCGCGCACGGCGACGATGAGAAAGGGCGCCGCGACGAAGGTCATGGCGATGACGATGCCCACGCGCGAATTCGTGAGTTCGCGATCGAACAATCGCCCCAAGAAGGTGTAGGGCCCGATCACGTAGATCAACACGATGCCACTCATCAGAGGCGGCAACGCCAGCGGTATTTGGACGACCACGCCGACGATCTTGACGAATGCTCCGTTCGACCGAGCGAGGACGAAGGCGAGGGGTACGCCCAGCACCGTGACGATCACCAGGGAGATCGTCGCGCAACTCACCGACATCCACAGAGACGAGAAGAGCCCGGGGACCCCGAAGCCGCGTTGGGTCGACGTGGCGAAGCGCACGACGAAGGCGACGACGGGGAGCGCGAGATAGACCGCGATCAACGCGCCCAGCGCCTGGAGAACGCCGACCCGTCCGCGACGGGCCTCGCCGGTACGCCGGCTCACCGGTGTCGCCGTGACGTCACGTCAATGAGTGGCGCGCGAAGAGGGGGTGGGCGTGATCGCGTCGCTGCGCAAGAGGGAACGTCCGGTGGGGCCGAGCAAGAAGTTGATGAACGCAGTCGCCGCAGCGCCGTGGGGGGCGTGGCGCAATTTCGCCACCGTGAACTGGGCGAACAGCGCCGTGTCGGTGAGCGGCACGGTCGCGAGGTGCGCCGCCGACGCCTCGACTTGGTAGAAGAAGCCGGCGTCGAGCTGACCCGCTTGGAGTTCACCCACCAGCGCGGTTTCGTCGAACACGTTGGACCGCGACGCCGCTAAGGACGCCAGCGCCGGCCGGTCGAAGCTGAGGGCCACCCCCCGCAGGGCGTCGACCGCGAGGACGCCCTTGGGGTCCGTGGTCGGGTCGGTGCGGCCCAGTAGGAAGCCGGGCCGGTCGACCACGTCGAACCACGGTTCGCGACGTAACAAGGGCGCGAACGGGGAGTGCGGGTTGTAGCCCAGGACCAATCGGGACTCGCCGAAGTCGCGGTACGTCGACACCCACTGGCCGTTGGCGGCGCCCTCGAGGGTCGTGTCGACTTGGGCTGATGCGCTCAAGAACACGTCGCCCACTTCGGTGCCGCCCTTTATTTCACTGGCCAGGGCCGAGGAACCGCCCGCGATGCCCACCAGGGTGTCGCCCGTGGCCCGGTGAAACGCCGGACCGATCTTTTGTTGCATCACGTCGAGTAGTGAGCCCGCGTAGAGCACGTCGACGGGTCCGGGGTGAGCGCGTGAGGACGCCCGGGCGCTCGTCGAGACGCCGAGAAGGGTCGCGAGCAGGACCGCGAGGAGGAGGCCTCCCGCGCCCGTCGCTCGAACCAGGTCATGGCGGTAGGCCCAAGGACCCCCACTGGTTCCTCCAGGGACCATACATTTCTCCTTCGTCCCGGTGTTGGGGTGGACCTAAAACGTCGTTGCGTGAGTAAAGCCCAGATTGAAGCACTCTCTGCAGTCATAGTAGGAGAAAAACGCCGTAGTTGCGAGTCTGGTTCACCACTCGATGGGCGGAGATCATCGTCGCGCGACGGTGGGGGGCTCACGAGCGTTCACGCGCGAGGATTCCTCAAATTAGGGTGAGGGTCGTGGATCCCAACGAGAACGTCGACTGGGTGCAGGTCACGGAGTCGCCCCTGGCCGGCGACGACCTGACGCGCTGGGCCACGCGCCCCGAGTGCGGCGCCGTGGTGACGTTTTGTGGCACGGCCCGGCGCAGCTCCACTACCGGACACGACATCGTCGAACTCGACTACGAGACCAGCATCGACCTCGCGGAGAATCGGATGCGCGACGTGGTGCGGGTCGCCCGCGAACGCTGGCCCACGCTCGGAGCGGTCGCGATTCACCACCGGATTGGTCGCGTCGTCCTCGAAGAGGCGGCGGTCGTCGTGGTCGTCTCGGCCCCGCATCGACGCGAGGCCTTCGAGGCCGCACAGTTCTGTATCGATACGGTGAAGTCGTCGGTGCCGATGTGGAAGCGCGAGGTGTGGCGCGGCGGATCGACCTGGAGCCAAGAGGCTCACGACATCGTAAGTGTGCGCGATGTGTAGCGCGGGTCGCACGTCGAAGATCACCTCCGCAAGCGACGCGTCGTGATCTCGCTCGAAACGGCGCGAGACTTCGTCCTACGTGACCTGGTCCCCCTGGCGGTGGAGGAGGTTGCGCTCGACGTCGCGCTCGGATGCGCGAGCGCCACCGACGTCGTGGCGCGCGAGATGGTGCCGGGTTTTCGTAACTCGTCGATGGACGGGTTCGCCCTGCGGGCGCTCGACACCTCGACGGGCTCGGGGCGCCTCCGTGTCGTCGACACCGTCCTGGCGGGTCGCCCGTCGTCGCGGACCCTCTCCGCGGGGGAGACCATGAGGATCATGACCGGGGCCGCCCTCCCCGAGGGGGCCGACACGGTATGTCGGATCGAGGACGTGACGATGGTGGGCGACGACCTGGTCATCATTCCTCGTCGTCTGGACGCGGGCGAGTGCGTGCGCTGGCCCGGTGACGACGTGCACGTCGGACAAGTGCTCCTGACCGCGCGGGCCGAGCTGACGGCGCCGGCCCTGGCGGTGATCGCGGGCCAGGGGTACTCGACGGTCCTGGTGCATCGCCGTCCCGTGGTCGGGGTGCTCTCCACCGGCGACGAGCTCTCGGCGGCGCCGACATTGTCGGCGGGCCAGATCCGCGACACGAATCGTCCCTTGTTGCTGGCCCTCCTACGAGCCTCCGGCGTGACGCCCGTCGACCTCGGGGTGGCACCGGACGATCGTGAGGAGATACATCGACACCTGAGCGAGGCCGTGATGGGCTGTGACGTCGTCGTGTGCACGGGGGGCGTGAGCGTGGGTGACGTCGACCACGTCAAGGGCGTGATCGGCGACCTCGCCCCGGGTCGATCACACTCCGTGCAGGTGGCGATCAAACCCGCCAAGCCCTTCGCGTTCGCACTCGTGGGCGCGATGGCCACGCCGATCTTCGGGCTACCGGGTAATCCGGTGTCGACTCGCGTGAGCTTCGAGCTCTTCGTTCGACCGGCGCTACGCGTTCTTGGTGGACACCGCCTCGTCGAGCGACCCCGCGTTCGGGCCGTCCTGGGGTGCGCGTTGGCGACGCCCACCGATGAGAAGTTGCATTTCGTGCACGTCACCACCCACGTCGGCGACGACGGTCGGGTACACGTGAGCGAGGCGGCGCGGCATAATTCGCACCTCTTGAGCGCCATCGTCGCTTCCAACGCCCTGGCGGTAGTGGAGCCGGGTGGGACGTACGCGGCGGGCGACGAGGTGGACGTCATCATTCTCGAGACGGCCTCGTTGGCGCGCGCGTGAGCCGGATCTTGCTCCTGGGTCCGGCGCGAGAAGCCGCCGGGGTACGCGAGGACCACATCGAGGGCACGACGCTCGCCGACGTGTTGCGCGGTGCGATAGAACGATACGGAACTGTGTTCGAG
>JAJZEN010000002.1 GCA_021828545.1 Actinomycetes bacterium | reverse complement strand
ACGACCTCGATTTCTACGCGGGTATGAAGGCCGATGACGTCGCCGAGTATCACGCGGCCCTTCGAAACATCGACGAACTGCTGGCGATGAGTGCCGATCCCGAACACGCAAACGCGTGGTGCGAACTCGATACGCTCGCCATGGCCACCCCAGCGATGGGTGATGAGAACGTGCCGCTCGATCACGCACGGTAATTGCATCGCCACATTCGTGTTTCTCGACTCGAGCTCTACCCGGGCGAAGGGCACCTCTCACTAGTCCTGACTCATCGACGTGACATCGTGACGGTGGTGCTGTCGCTACGACAGCGTGACGCCGAGGCTCCGTAGTAGTTCACCCACTCGCCGATCAATCTCGTCGCGCACCCCGCGCACGACCTCGAGCGACTGACCCGCGGGGTCGGTCAGATCCCAGTCGTCGTAGCGCTTGCCGGGGTAAAGCGGGCACGCGTCCCCACACCCCATCGTGACCACGACGTCGGCGTCGCGCGCCATCTGGTCGGTCACTTTGCGCGGGCGTTCGTGGGCGATGTTAAGGCCGACCTCGGCCATGGCGCGGACCACGGCGGGATTGAGCGTCTCGCCGGGGGCCGACCCGGCGGAGTGGACCACGACGTGCTCACCACCCATTTGGCGCGCGAACGCGGCCGCCATCTGACTACGGCCCGCGTTATGCACGCACAGGAACAAGATGACGGGCCGCTTCACCGCGTCACCTCGACGGGCGCGTCGTACCAGCGGCGTTTGGCCCACAGCGATACGTACACCAGTCCGACCAGCACGGGCACCTCGATGAGCGGGCCGACCACGCCGGCGAGCGCTTCGCCACTGGTGACGCCGAAGACGTCGATGGTCACCGCGATGGCCAGTTCGAAGTTGTTCCCCGCGGCGGTGAACGCGAGGGTCGCGGTACGGTCGTAGGGCAGGCCGAGGGCTCGTCCGAGGGCGAACGAGCCCGTCCACATGATGGCGAAGTAGCACAGGAGGGGCAGGGCGATGCGCGCGACGTCGCCGGGGTGGGCGGTGATGGTGCGGCCCTGCAGCGCGAAGAGGATGACCACCGTGTAGAGCAATCCGTAGAGCGCGAAGGGCCCGAGGCGCGGGAGCAACGTCGACTCGTACCACTCGCGACCGCGCGTTCGTTCGCCCCATAGTCGCGTCAGGTACCCCGCGACGAGGGGGACCCCGAGGAAGATGCCCACCGTCGCAGCGATCTTGGCGATGGAGAAAGTGAGTCCTTGGGTGGCCAGGCCGAGCCACGAGGGCAGGGTCTTCAAGTAGAAGTAGCCCAGCAGCGCGAAGGCCAGGATCTGGAAGAGGGAATTGAGAGCCACGAGGACCGCCCCCGCTTCGCGATTGCCCCCCGAGAGATCGTTCCAGATCAGCACCATGGCGATGCAGCGCGCCAGACCCACGATGATCAGTCCGGTGCGGTACGGCGCCAGGTCGCCCAGGAAGAGCCACGCGAGGGCGAACATGACGGCGGGTCCCACCAGCCAGTTGAGCACCAGGGACGAGATCAGGAGGCGTCGGTCGCGCGTGACCGTGGTGAGCCGGTCGTAGCGCACCTTCGCTAACACCGGGTACATCATCACCAACAGTCCAATGAAGATCGGAAGTGATGTGCCCGACGTGACCTGGGTCGCCGCCAGACGTGACGCCACGCCCGGAAGGGTCCGTCCCACCACGATGCCGATCGCCATGGCCAGGCCCAGCCACAACGGGAGGAAGCGGTCGAGGAAGGAGAGCCGGGCGATGACGGGTACTGCCGCGAGGTCCTCGTCGCCGCTGGTGGTCGGATCCACGCCGGGGTCTTTCACGTCGTCCCCCTCGTCCTCGGTGAGCATCTCGACGCCCGCGAGAGTGCCGCCGCGGTCGTCGATGACGGGTGCGCCGTACGCCACGCACCCGGCGATCGCGAGGTGACCCTCGGTAGTACGACTCCTGGTGCCACGCAACCCCTAACATTGATGTTCGTCAATCAGTATGACAAATAAATCGATAAGTGTCAATGTGAGGTGAGGGTGGTTCGACGAGTGGTGCCCGTCACGGTGGCGTCGACGCTCGACGCGTGGCGCCCGTTGACCTCGGGCGTGATGGGCGACGTCGACGCGCGCGAGGTGGCCTCGATCTTCGGCGCCCTCAGTGATCCCGTGCGCCTGCGCATCTTTTCGATGATCGCCGCGGCGCCGGAGATGTGTAGTTGCAACCTGGAGGCACCGGTGGGCAAGAGCCAACCGACCATCTCACACCACACGCGTATTCTCGCGAGCGCGGGACTCATCACCGGGGAGAAACGCGGGCGATGGACCTACTGGCGGATCGTGCCGGGGCGCCTCGATCTGGTCGCGGCACTGTTGCGCCCCTAGGGTTTGCGCCGATCGCGGCACCCACCCCTCGGCGACCTGGAAAACTAGTGGATAGTGGACACGTCCTTCTCGCCGCCCATCGTGACACCGCGTCTGGTCCTGCGCGAGATCACCGAGCACGACCTGCGCGAGCACGCGCGACTCTTCTCCGACCCCGACGTCGTGCGGTACCTCTACGATCCGGTCATGAGCGCGGGGGAACTTCGCGCGCACTTGACTCGTCGACTCTGGCGGGGCGTTGCCGCCGAGGGGGCGTGGTGCAATTTGGCCGTGGAGCACGACGGGGTCTACGTGGGCGAGGTGGGGCTGGGCACCATCAGTACTCAACATCGCTGTTTCGAGGTGGGCTACGTGTTCCTCCCCGAGTTTCACGGACTCGGCTTCGCCACCGAGGCGACGCGCGCGATGATCGACGTGGCCTTTCGCGACCTGGGCGCGCACCGCGTCATCGCTCGGCTCGACGCGCGTAACAGCCCCTCGCGCCACGTACTGGAACGATTAGGACTGCGCCGCGAAGCGCACCTGGTGGCCAACGAGTTCGTCAAGGGTGAATGGTGCGACGAATTGGTCTTCGCGGTGCTCGAAGACGAGTGGGTCAGCCCCCGGAACTGAGGTCAGCCTTCCACGGTCCGCCACCAGGGTTCGGAGGTCATCACCCGATCGAGGGGCGAGAGGACCGAACCGAACCGTCCGTCGTCGGCGCGCCAAGCGTCGTAGGCGTCATCGATCTCGGCGCGGGTACGTGCGACGAAGTTCCACCACATGACTATCTCCTCCTCGAGGGGCAGTCCTCCCAAGAGGATCACCGTGGCCGCGGAGCGTGAGGTGAGCGACAACTCGTCGCGCCCCACTCCCAGGTAGCCCAGTGTTCCGGGACCGAGTTCGCGCCCGTCGACCTCGACGAGGCCTTCGAGCACGATGACACCGTGTTCGAAGGTGGGCTCGAGGTGGGCGCACGTGGCCCCCCTGAGTCGCAGGTCCACTCCCAGTAGTGGCGTCGCACGATCGACCGGACTGGGGGCGTCGAACCACGTGCCCACCAGCACGGTGGCGAGGGACTCACCCGTCTCGACGCGCGGGAGTTGGTCGTGGTGCTCGAAGCTGGCCCCGGCGTGACGCTCGACGTCGTCTTGGGCGATCCATAACTGGATC
>JAJZEN010000071.1 GCA_021828545.1 Actinomycetes bacterium | reverse complement strand
AAGGCCGAGGGTCGTAGTACAGACTGCCCGCCAGGTGGGACAAGATCAGGGCCAACGCGCCCCCGACGATTGCGCGAGCCGCGAGTTCGACTTTGGTGTTCGTTCGCAACCTGAACCAGTAGACCGCGGCGATGAGAATGCTGAGTAAGAAGACGTACTGGGCCACGAAGACAATGACGGAATTCACTGTTCAACCCTAGTGCCGTGGTCCTTTCGCCGCTCGGGGGCTGATTCCCTTATGCCTCTCGAAGCGAGGTGGGTCCGAATCCGTTGGAGCGAGCCCGAGGGCGTGGCGACGTGGTGTAGACACTAGTGAGTGAAGTTGAAGCTCGATCTGCACGACATCTACAACCACGGTGATGACATCGACCGTGCCCTACGTGCGGTCATCGACGAAGCGATCGACAAGGGAGTACGTCTCGTCGAGATCATCCCCGGCAAGGGGAGCGGTCAATTGAAGAAGCACGTCCTGCGATTTCTGGACCAGAAGGAGATCAAGGTCCTCTACCACCGAGTGGAGAAGGACTCCCACAACTTCGGACGGGTCTTCGTGCACTTTCGGCCGAAATAGGTCGTCGCGCCTCGGTTGACGTCGAGCTCGCGACGCCCCCGTCGGTTCGGACGTCGCTAGTCGACCACTCCCACGTCCCATAGGTGATGCAGGGGGTCGTGGAGCGCGTAGAGCGACAGTGATTCGATTGTGAACTGGCTCCCGTTCGATCGTCGACCGGGACGCGCCCACTCCTCAGCGGTGACCGAATCTAAGCGCTGCGCGTAGTTCCTCGCCGCGCTGAGGAGTTCGTCACTCACCCGCGACGGCTCTTGTTGGTCGTAGCGGTCGGTCAGGGCAGTCTCGTCCTGATCCCAGTCGTCGAAGAGCGGGTCGTCTACTTGCATCATGAGGCCAAGTCGGCGATCAAAGACTCGATACACGTCGCGGACGTGACAGGCGTACTCGAGGTCCGACCACTTGTCGGCGCGCACGCGCACGGTGACGGCGTCGCGCGAAAGGACGGTGGACCACCGACGCGCACCCGCTCGAACGAGGTCAGCGAAGTCGTCGCGAGCGAATCGCGACGGGTCGAACCCGCATTGGTCGCAGGGCCGCTCCAACACCCAGGTCCAATCTTTGGTGTCGCGGGGAATCGCCACGCGTCCCAAAATACTCCGCCTCGGATCGGTCGACGTCAACGAAGCAATTTTGACACGACAACATAGTTACTTTAACATAATTATTATGTCAACACCATTAACGGCGCCGACCGCGAGCGTTGCCGCACCACTCACGCGACGTCGGCGTTTTGGGATCCTGATGATCTGTTCGATGAGTCTCTTGATCGTCGGCCTCGACGTCACGATTGTCAACGTGGCCCTACCCTCGATTGGCCGCGATTTTTCGGCGCCCCTGTCGGGCTTGCAGTGGACCGTCGATGCCTACACCCTGGTCCTGGCCAGTCTGCTCATGTTGTCGGGTTCGACCGCCGATCGTTGGGGGCGCCGCCGCACTTTCATCATCGGTCTGTCGACCTTCGCGGCGGGGTCGCTGCTGTGCAGTGTCGCGCCCAACCTGACGACGCTGATTTTGTTTCGAATCCTCCAAGCCGTGGGCGGATCGATGCTCAATCCCGTGGCCATGTCGATCATCACCAATACGTTCACCGACGCGCGCGAGCGCGCCCAGGCAATCGGCGTCTGGGCCGCCGTGATCGGCGTATCCATGGCGCTGGGCCCCGTCGTCGGGGGCTCGCTGGTGTCGTCGATTGGTTGGCGCTCCATCTTTTGGATCAACGTCCCCATCGGGGTGCTCGCCATCGTCCTGGCGCTTCGCTACATCCCCGAGTCCAAGGCTCCGGTGGCCCGAAAGGTCGACGTCGCGGGTCAAACGCTCATGGTGCTCTTCCTGGCGTCACTCACTTACGGCATCATCGAGGCGCCCGACCGCGGGTGGTCGTCGCCACTGATCATCGGGGCGTTGAGTATCGCGATGGCGTCGTTCGTCGCGCTACTCGTGTGCGAGAAGCGAGTGGCGCAACCGCTCATCCATCTGCAGTTCTTCCGATCGGTCCCCTTCGCCTCGGCGACACTGATCGCGGTGGCGTCCTTCGCCGCGCTCGGCGGATTTCTCTTCTTGAACACCCTCTATCTCCAAGACGTGCGCGGTCTCTCGGCGTTACGTGCCGGCGTCTATACGCTCCCGATGGCCGCGATGACCATGATCTTCCCTCCCGTCTCGGGACACATGGTGGGACGTCGAGGTAGTAGGACCCCCTTAATCATTGCCGGTGTGGCGCTGAGCCTTGGGTGCGTCATGCTGGTGAGACTCACGTCGACGACGCCCTTCACCTGGCTCTTCGTCGCCTACGGCATCTTCGGGGTGGGCTTTGGCTTCGTGAACGCGCCCATCACTAACGCCGCCGTGTCCGGGATGCCGCGGGCACAGGCCGGCGTGGCGGCGGGGGTCGCGTCGACCTCGCGTCAAATCGGTCAGACGCTCGGCGTCGCGGTCGTGGGGGCCCTCGTCTCGTCCTCGCTGACTAAGGGTCATCTCGCGAACTTCGCTCTCGCCAGTCGGGCCGGATGGTGGGTCCTCACGGGGTGCGCGGTCGCGATCCTCCTCCTGGGCGTGGTGGGGACGAGTGCGTGGGCGCGCGCGACGGCGCAGCGCACCGCTGAAGCCCTCAACCCCGAGTACCTCGAAGGGCACACGAGGTGATGGCCGCGTCGAACCGCCGGCGTGACGTCGCGGGCGAGGCGTGGTTGGCAATGACCGACCTCGTCTTTCGCAACGAACGTCGCCGTGAGGTGAGTGAGGCAATCGGTTTGAGTTTTGGCAAAGTGCGCGTGTTGCGTCGCATCGTGGATCAACCCCTCCCCATGGGAGAACTGGCCGCCGACTTGGGTATCGAGCCGCCCAACCTCACGACGTTGATCGACGGACTCGAACGCGCGGGATTGGTCGAACGCAAGGCGCACCCGACGGATCGCCGAGTCCTTTTGGTCGTCGACACCGCGGCGGGCGTCGAACTCGCCCGGCGTGCGGCGGACATCTTGAACTGTCCGCCCGCCGGGTTCGGAGAGTTGTCCTGCGCGGACCTCGAATCGCTCGCCGAGATTCTCGCTCGCATCCCTCGTGACTAGGCGATTCGAGGGTCCGTCGTCGTTTGTGCCCTTATGACTTCGTGCGACGTTGGTGGTGCGTCGCTACTCGGTACGCGGACCGGACGGTTGAACTCTCCGCGACGTCGTGACGAGAGGTCCACTCGCGGCGACGCGCTCGTCGACGGGCTAGTGCGGGGCTCGGACCAGATGTCACGTCGCCGACGACGTGATGGTCTCGTGACGTAATTTACAATACACGTGAAATTGCCCGACGTGGGGGGAATCAATAACGCCATCGAAGCGCTGCTGTACGTGCGGGCGAAGGGGCTCAAGGCGTATTGCGGGGGTAGCTGCACCGAGACCGACCGCCCCGGCGCAAGTCAGCGCCCACGGGGCGATGGACTGCGGTGCCGATCAAGTGTTGGCCA
>JAJZEN010000041.1 GCA_021828545.1 Actinomycetes bacterium | reverse complement strand
GACGAATTCACGTTCGTGGCTGACCGCGACGATTGTGCCCTTCCATTGACCCATCATCTCACCCAGCGCGAGAACGCTCGCCGGATCCAAGTTGTTCGTCGGTTCGTCCAACAACAGGAGGTTCGCGTCCGACGCCGCCAAGATGGCCAGCGCCAACTTGGCGCGTTCCCCCCCCGAGAGCGTGCCGGGCATTTGGTGCGCCGCCGAACCCTTGAGACCAAAGGCACCCAGCAGGGCGCGACGCTGCACTTCGGTCACCACCGTCGCGTTATCGAGGTGCGCCAGCACATTCTTCGAGAAATCCAACTGTTCGTGTTCCTGGGCGAAATAGCCCACCGTGACGTTCGCGCCGAATTTCACTTCACCACTCTGGGCCGATTGTGTCCCCGCCAGACAGCGCAGTAGCGAGGATTTTCCCGCTCCATTCTTTCCGACGATCACGATTCGATCACCACGACGAGTGATGAAGTTCACGTCGTCGAGCACCGTCAAAGATCCGTAGCGCACCCCCACATTCTGTACGGTCATCGGGACGTCGCCACTACGCGGAGGCGGGGGTAAGCGAAACGTGACCTTCTTCTCCTTCTTCGTCACCTCGACGCGATTGTCTTCGAGTTTCTCCACCTTTCGGTCCAGAACCTTGGCGAGGCGCGCCCTCGCGGCGGTCTGCCCTCGCATCGAGTCGGCCAGGGACTTCATTCGATCTATCTGTTCACCCTGGTGCATCGCCATCTTCTCTTCACTCAGACGACGGGACTCCTCTTGTTCAAGAAACTTGGTGTAATTTCCCTTATATTCGCGCAATTGACCGTCGCGCAGCGCGAGGACACGATCGATGGACTTATCGAGCAGCGGGAGGTCGTGACTGATGACCAGCACCGTGCCCCGAAATCGGTCGAGTTCGTCGAAGAGCCAGCGCTTCGCCGCTTTGTCGAGGTGATTGGTCGGTTCGTCCAGCACCATTGTTTCTGGTTGCTCGTAGAGCACCCGCATGAGATCGACGCGACGTCGTTGACCACCCGACAAGGAACTCAAATCCTCGAGTAGAAGACCTTCATCGAGACCGAGTCCCGCCGCGAGGCGCGCGACCTCGGACTCGGCTTCGTACCCACCGCGCTCGCGAAACGCCTCCTCGAGTTCCGTGAAGCGCTCGATCGTCTCCTCCGTGGGATCGGCAGCGAGTTCGTGACGGGCTCTTTGCATGTCGGCGTCGAGTTGATCGATGCCGCGGGCCGAGAGAACGTGTGAAAGCCCAATGGGTTCAACCCCGAGGCCCCCGGGAACTGGTTCTTGGGGTAGGTGACTCACTCGCCCCTGGTGTTGGACGTTGCCACTGATTCTCAGGTGCTCTGGGGTGTAGCCCAGTAGGACTGACAAGAGGGTCGACTTCCCCGCGCCGTTTCTGCCCACTAGGCCGACCTTCTCACCGTTGCCGACGGTGAACGACACCGGCTCAAGGATGCGTCGCGCACCGATCTCTATCCCCAATTCTCGAACAATCAGCATTTAGCGCCCCAGGGACTCGGCGCAGGCGGAGAGTTCGTCTCGAGAGTCGCGGGGTGCGACGGCACTCACTGCGTGGGCGTGCTCGCGACCACTCAGACCTCGCAAGTCGGCGCAACCGTATTCGGTCACGATGACACCCGTCAGATGACGGGGTGTCGTGACAACAGCGTGGGAATCCATGGCTCCAATGATACGGCTCTTACGCGCACCATTGACCACAGCGGTCGACTAGAGGCCAATGAGGGTCGCGAGCTCCGGTGAGAGGCTCGTCCCATCAACGAAGTCCCTCTGTCCGTCACCCTCCGAATGCTGACCTGTTCCTAGAGCATCGGCCACGATCTGACCTTGCGCGTCGACCTCGAGCGCCGCGTTGATCGACACCGTGCGCGGAGTACGCGCAAAGATCGGCGGATCATTGGTGTACGTCACGGGCCCGAAACCAACCTCGGGGTTCTCGTGAAGACAGTCGTACATCCGTGACGAACCCCGAACGAGCATCGTGACGGACACGCCGCGGTGGTACGCCCCTCGCGAATCGGTCACCTCGCCCGAGCGAGCGAGTTCGTAGAGCCCGTAGGCGATGTGACCCGCGACGTGCGCCGCGATAGCGAAATACTCGTGGTGTACCCGTCCGCGTCGGCAACTCAGTGGGTCGGGCATCGATTGCCGCGAGGACGTCGATATCTTCACGTCGCAATGTTTGGGGGTGTCCAACGAGAGTCCGGGGTCGGGAGAAGTACGAGGAACACTCCACGACCAGCGGGCGAGTCGGCGCCTGCGCACCGGCATTCCTCGAGGTGCGCCCCGTCGCCGAGCGACAGTGGCCCCTTCACCTTTCTCGTCGGGCATCGATTGCCTGCATCATCATGACGCGTGGGTTGAGGTGGTGAATCAGTAGTCCGTAATGACGAAAGAAAGACGGTACGAATTGGATGTCCCCGCCGTATGTCTGGTAGTGCCGTTCCCCCGCCCCACGAAACGTGGGCGATGGCGCACCTTAGGGTGTGTGACCACGTCAGGGGTCCCCAACGGGAATCTTCCACTGATGGGTCACATCGCGCTAGTCGCTCCGAGGAGACCACTCTCACAGGAGGGCGGTGGCGAGTTCCCGTCAACCGGCCCGAGGCCGATTGCAGCAGCCTCTTTGATCACTCCAACGGCTTCTCGGGCACTTCTGTCGCCCACCGACGTCGAAACGTTCTGCCCCGAAGTTCACGATGTGCCACCATTGTCCCGTGGCCGCGATCATCACCGTCGATATCTGGAGCGACGTCGTATGCCCTTTTTGTTACCTCGGCTTTCAACAATTCCACACGGCGCTAGATGACTTCGACCACGCGAACGACGTGGTCGTCCGCCACCGCGCCTTCGAGCTCGATCCGCGCGCGCCACTGGAATTCGCAGGCACGCTCGACGAGCTGTTGGCGGCGAAGTACTCCCTGCCCTTAGAGCGTGCGACTGAGCTAAATCGCCGCGTCGCGAACAGCGCCGCCGAACTGGGATTGGCGTGGACGCTGGAGCACGCTCGCCCCACTAACACCTTTGACGCCCATCGTCTGGTTGCGCTCGCCAGTGAACAAGGACGGGGGGGTCCCATGCTTGAACGATTGTTTCGCGCCTACTTCAGCGACGGACTACTCGTGAGTGACGCCACGACTTTGGCACAATTGGCCGACGAGACAGGGGTCGAGGGAGCGGCGTCCATGATCAGGGGTCATAATTTCGAGGACGCTGTGCGCGACGACGAAATCGCCGCCGAGCAATTGGGTGTCACCGGTGTCCCCGCTCTCATTTTCAACCAACGAGTACACGTCTCCGGCGCCCAAGGTACCGCCGTAATGTTGAGCGCGCTGCGCGACGCCTGGATTCAACGAGCGGTCTAGAGTTCGTCACCCGCGGGCACCACCGCGGCCGTGGCAACCGAATGACCCTCGTCAAGATTCATGACACGCACACCCGTGGCGTCGCGACCCTGTGACGACACCTCGCGCACCGGAGTGCGAATCAGGACGCCCCCACTGGAGGCCAGGAGGAGCTCGTCGTCCAGGCGAACCATGAACGAGGCAA
>JAJZEN010000100.1 GCA_021828545.1 Actinomycetes bacterium | reverse complement strand
CCGACGATGGGGCGGGCATCGGTGAAGGTTGCCTCGAGATTCTTGGGCAACTGTCCGGTGTGCACCGCGGCGATGTCGAACCCGCTCGCGGCGCGGGCCAGGGCGAGATCTCCCCCCATGCCAAAGCCCAGCGCGCCGACTCTCGAGGTGCCGTCTGAGCGTTAGCCGAGCACGTCGCGTCTCGATATCGCGAAAGGCCCGACCCATTGCACTAAAGCGAGGGCGCAGGGTGGACTTGACGCAACGCGCGGTTCCACCCGTGGCGTAGGGGTGGACGGCCAGGGAGGGCTAGTCCGTTCGGGTGAGACGTTCGGCGTGGCGGCGCATCGCGTCGTTGGGTCCGAAGATCTCGGGGATGAGGACGGTACCGGACCAGGGACCAGGTCCCTCGGGTCGTACCAGGTGGCCGCGCAATGGGAGAGAGTCGCGTCGTTGGGAGGAGAACGCACTGAGATCCACCGAGGTCACCCCGTACGAAGGTCCAGGAGTACTCACGGTCACTACTCTCACGATATGGGTAATGAGCGAGTTCCCGGGGGTGTCGTACATGCACTGCCGACTGATTTGCGTGCTGCTTTGACGGCCAACGTCGTGGCCTTGGACGCCTGGCGGGACATCACACCCCTGGCGCGCAACGAGTTCATCTGTTGGGTGGAGGACGCCAAGCAGGCGTCGACCCGTGAACGGCGAATTCGCCGCACCCAGGAGGAACTAGAGGAAGGCCAACGTCGACCGTGCTGCTGGCCGGGGTGTCGCCACCGCGAAAGGACTGGCCGCGCCGTCGTCGATTGAGCGGCACACTCGCGGTCAGAGCCGTGGTGCGCCGTAATCACGACATCAACCTCAGCGGTATGAAGTGGCTTTCCGTTCAAATGTGTATTTCTGTACTCGGGAGCTTTCTCACGGCCGACGTTCACGAAGCCACCGCACTTGCGTCCAAGATTGAACTGGCAGCAGGGCTGCCTTTCGCCGGCGCCATGTGCGCCTCAGTGTTGATCTGCCTGATTCAGCCTCGCGCACCAAGGGAAACTCGTTTCGACCAGAGCAACTATCGCTACGCAGTTGCCGCAACCTCGTCGACGACTGCCCGAAAGGCTCTTCGGGCACTTTTGCGTTGATCGTCGTCCAGTGGGTAGATTCCGGTCCTCTTAACTACGGATTTCATCAGCTCGCGGTCAAGCTCTTGAGGCATTCCTGGATGATGAGCCATGAGCGCAGCGATGTCGTTGTCCGTCGCAGCGCTGGTCCATACCAGGGCGTACTCGCGAGCCGCATCGAGCACAGTGGTGTGACCGGCTAGATGTTCCTCGCCCGGGCGCCCTTTAGTAGGCACACCACTTGAGTTTGAGCCGGAACTGGCCGCATCGGGTCCCGCTACCACCACACGAACGAGAGATGCTCGCAAGATCTCGGGTGGCAAGGCGAGTACCTGGTCGGCTTCGCGTACCAACTCCGTTGACTGACTGGCTCCGCCGCTTGCCTCGATACCGAGTAATGCAACTCGAACCCCACGGTCCTGCGCATACTCAATACCTTCGCGCAGGTCCTCGTCGCCCGACAGCACGACTGCTCGTTGGATCGAGCGCTCCTGCGACAAGACCATGAGGTCTCGCACAATCAATGTGTCAACACCCTTCTGCTGACCCGCCGAATTGATACGTCCCCGGCGGAACTTCACGTAGGCCAACGCGGCCACGCTTAACTGCTCACTGGATGCGACACCGCCCTTGGATCCGTCGTACCAGTAGGTCCGAAACAATTCATCGTTAGGGAACTGATCCACCACGTAGGTCGTTAGGCGACCGACGAACTGCTGCGCATCCAAGCTGACCTCGTGGCGCTTCAGTGCCGTGCCGTAGGCCGCCAGAGCACCTTGCTTGTACAAGTAGCCGGCGTCAACGAAGATCGCGAGGTTCGATGCCACGACAGTGGTCTACTATAAACCCGTTACATCAGCCCGCAAATTGATTGAGGCAGGTGTCTGCTATAGTGAAAGTCACTAACTGCCCCGGCTGTGCCTGGGATTACTAGCCCCGGGCTCGGAGTTTCCCTCCGGTCCGGGGTTTAACTTTCCGTAAGGCCCTTCACTTCGTGTCGCGTAGTTGCCGGAGGGTGCACCCTAGAAGAGCGTTCGGTCATCGCTTGTCCATGGTCTGCTGGCAGTTACGGTGTTTTGTTAGACATCAGGTGATCCAGCGATTCATTCTGCGCACAAATCTCGTCCACTACTTGCTCGGCAATCATAGGGCCACCTTCGCGAAGAACGACGAGTGCTGCTACCTTCTAGGTAAGTTTCTCCTTCGCGGTGCATACGCGACCTTCGCGTGGTCCGAAACTCACAGAAGGGTGCTGAGTCGTGCCTACGCAACTGTCCGTTTCCAGACGTCGGGGATTGATCCGACGCAGTGCTTCACGGTCAGGTGGAGGTTCCGGTAGCTGTCGGCGAGGTCCGCAGGTTGTGCACCCATTGGCTAAATAGCCTCTGTCGTTGGCTAAATGGACATCGCTGCGTAGGCACCGAGTCTTGGAAGAGGTCAGCAAACTCGCTGTTTGAACCGTGCCCGGTGAAGTTGAAGGGAAATTTCTTGGTGGGGCTAGTAAGAATCGAACTTACGACCTCGTCATTATCAGTGACGCGCTCTAACCGACTGAGCTATAGCCCCTAGGGCTCTCTAATCTACACCAGACGATACGGGCGTCCCTTCGGTGGCGTCGTCGCGGTGGTCGCGCAATGGCCCGGTCAAGCGAGCAAACTACGTAGGTGATTGATCCACGTTTTGTCTTTCTTGCCACCGCTCTCTCGGCGGTGGGGGCGGCCACCTACGTCCGTGACACCATGCGTGGCTCGACGTCGCCACACCGTGTGACCTGGGGGCTCTGGGCGCTCGAAGGGATTCTCGCTTTCGTGGTGGAGGTGCAACAACACGTTGGTCTGGCCTCCACCATGACCCTGGCGTTAGGCCTCGTCCCGCTCCTTGTCGTTATCGTCTCCTTCAAGAATCCCCACGCGGTGTGGCGAATCGACCGGATCGACGTCGTTTGCGCCGTGGTCTCACTCTCGGGACTCGTCTTTTGGGCCGTGGTCAATCAGCCCACCCTCGCGCTGATCTCGTTCGCCGTGGCTGATTTTATGGCCGCGTTGCCGACGTATCGTAAATCCTGGACCCATCCTGAAACCGAGACGGCGCGCATGTTCGTTCTGGGCACGGTGAACACGGGTATTACGCTCTTAACACTGAAGCATTTCACTACCGACGGAGCCCTCTTTCCAGGAGTCATCATGATGACCGACTGTATTTTGAGTGTGTTAATTATCACCCGCGTTGGACCGCGCGTCGCGCGTCGCGCTCGGCCCCGGGGGACTTTGGCGTGAAAAAGAACGAGAGGACCACGGTCGCCCAACGCCGACTAGAGGGTCGGGGGGGACGGTTTCTTACGTCGCGCGGCGCGCTGGCAGTCGTGGCTGATCGACCAGACGACTACGACCCCGTGGAACGACTCCAGAGTCAACACGACGAGCGCGTTCCTTCTTTGGTCCCTTTGAGGTGGCGACGAATGCTCGAGAGTCCACTCGCCTTCTTCCGCGGGGCGGCCCTCCTGATGTCGGAAGATCTCGCTCGCGGACCTAACGCACCGCTGACTGTGCAGATTTGTGGTGACGCTCATCTCACCAATTTCGGCGTATTTGCCTCGCCCGAGCGTCGCCTCGTATTCGACCTGACGGATTTTGACGAGACGGATCAAGGTCCCTTCGAATGGGACGTGAAGCGACTGGTCACTTCGCTGGTCATTGCGGCGGACTCAATAGGGATGCGTCACGGTGCGCAGGAGAAATTGGCAAGATCCGTCGCTCGTGAATATCGAGTCGGCATTCGCCGCTTCGCCGAAGAGACGCGACTCGACGTGTGGTACTCGTCCCTAACGACGTCGTCGTTGATGCAGGATTTGCGCGGAGCCTTCACCGACGTGACGCGCCGGCGCATTGAGGACGTGCTACATCATTTGCGCGGCACCGACGACGATCGGGCCTACCAGCGTTTCGTTACCGGGGGCGATGAGCCGCGCATCGTCGACGTTCCACCCCATTTCGCACACCTCGAGGGAACCGACGAGACCGGTTTGAGTCCCGGTGATTTGCTTAACGTGGTCGCGACCTACGACTCGTCGATTGCGACGGACCGTCGTCTGCTGTTGAGTCAGTTCACTCCGGTTGACGTGGCCCGCCACGTGGTGGGGGTTGGCTCGGTGGGCACGGAGTGTTTCGCGGCGTTGCTCTGCGGTCGAGATCACCGCGATACCTTCTTCCTCCAGATCAAGGAAGCGCATCGCTCGGTCGTGGCGCGCGCTCGCGAACGCGAGACGACCGACGACCCCGCCGCGCGAGTGGTTCATGGTCAGCGCGTCATGCAGGTCACCCCCGACGCGTTTCTCGGCTGGGCCACCATTGACGTGGGCGATCGCGCTCGGAGTTTCTACGTGCGCCAACTCTACGATCATCGCGCCAGCATTGACGTCGAGCGTCTCGACGACACGCTGATCGAAGCCTACGGGCGAATTTGCGCTTGGACACTGGCGCGTGCGCACGCACGTTCGGGCACGTCGGCCCAGATTGCGGGGTACATCGGGGGCAGTCCGCGCTTCGACGAAGCAATGTCGGAATTCGCCCAAACGTATCGCGATCGCAATTCGAGTGACTATAAAGCCCTTCACGACGCGGTGGTTCAGGGACGAGTCAGCACCGAGGGGTAGTCGCGTGCCCCCCTTTCATCCGCACCCGATTCTCTTCCTCGGCCTCGTCGTCGCGGGTTCTCTGCACGCGTGGGCCGTTGGCGAACGCCGTCTCCGGCGTCGAGCGGTGGCTGGCTGGTTGATTCTCGCGCTGGTCGTGCTGTGGCCGGTAGGTGATCTCGCCGCGTCGGTGTCCCTGAGTGTGGCCACGATGCAACGCCTCATCATCATGCTCGCCGTGGCGCCCCTACTACTTTCGAGTCTGTCGACGTCGCACCTCATCGCCCTGACGCGTCCGGCCCCGATCGACGCGGTGGCGCGACGCGTGGCGCGTCCGCTGTTGTCGATTACGTTCGTCACCGTCGTGGGGACCTTGACGCTTTCGACCCCCGTCGTCGACGAAGGGGCGCAGTCCTCGTGGATTCGCCTCCTCACCCTGGGTGCGGTGTTGGCGTGCGGTGTTGTCCTATGGATCCCGGCATTCGCGGTGATGCCCGGAGCCGCACGACTCTCACCGGTGGGGCGCGCCGGCTTCATCTTCGTCTCCTCCATCGTGGTCACCAGTCTGTCCTTGGTGTGGATCTTCGCTCGCCATTCGCTCTATCCCGCTCTGCACGGTCAGGAATCGCTGGTGCACATGACGCCGTTACTCGACCAGCAAGTGGCGGGTTTCATCGCTAAATTGGGCAGTTATCTTCCTTTGTGGGCCGTGGCCTTCTTCATTTTCTCGCGGGCGGATGAAGCCGGGACCGCCGTCGACGAATCTCCGTTGCACTGGGCCGACGTCGAGCGAGAACTGTTGCGAGTGGATCGTCAACGCGCTCACGCGCGACGACGGGCGGGTCGCGAGAGTTGAGCGTTCGCCGGGCGAGTAGAATGGCGCATGATCGGGGATGTAGCTCAGTTGGTAGAGCGCGGGCTTTGCAAGCCTGAGGTCGTGGGTTCGATCCCCATCGTCTCCACCCATAAGCGTTTCGTCGCCGTACCTCGACGACGGGGAACCCAGCGGGTCCTTCGAGGTGGTGACTAGCTAGGGGGTGGGACTAGGAATTACTGGACGCCGTCGACGCGTTGATTTTCTGTCGACAGACGGTGGTCCACCACAGGCTCCACAGCGAGAGCACGAATGCGCTGGTGGAGACCCAGGCCCACCCGTTGGCGCGCGCGATGAGGAGCGCGGCGATAACCACGAGTTCCAGGGTGATGATGGCCACGAGGGCCAGCGCGTAGGGCCCGTATTCACGCGCGGCGAGGTTGATCTTGTCAAGGTTGCTGGCGCGCCCGGACCAGAAGGTTCGCAGTACGGCCCTCTTCTCTTGGAACGAGCAGGTCTTGTAGGTCGTTAGTCTCACTGTGGGTCATCGTATCGACTCACGAGTTCCTGCACCACTCGAGGTCCCTGGCATGGCCGATGGCCGCAAGCGTTACCGTGGCGAGATGGAAAGTTTTGACGACGACTGCGGATTGCGGACGTGATCTCTGTTCACGCGGGACCGATCGCCCTCGTGGGTTCGGGGGAATATCTTCCCTCGATGTTCGATATTGAAGCGAGCCTGATCAAGGACCGCGCACCGAGATACGTTCAAATCGCCACCGCCGCCGTTCCTGACGGACCCGCGGTGGTGGAGAAGTGGCATCGCCTCGGGGTCGCGCAGGCGCAGCGCCTCGGCGTCACGCCGGTGATCGTCCCCGTGACGACGCGCGAGGACGCGGAGGACCCCGAAGTGGTCAAACTCCTCGACGGCGCCGGATTGATCTATTTATCGGGTGGAAACCCTAATTATCTCGCCGAGACGTTACGCGACACGGCGTTGTGGTCGGCCATCGAGGCGCAGTGGCTCTCGGGCGCGGCCCTGGCCGGCTGTAGCGCTGGGGCGATGGTCATGGCCGCGTGGGTCCCGACGATTCGTCACCCGCGTGAGGGTGGAACCCTCGGCCTGGGACTGCTCTCGCACGTGCGCGTGATACCTCACTTCGACGCCTTCTTAAAGCGGATGCCCGACGTCGCGACTCGGTTCCTCGTGGGCCGAGACGAGGCGGTCACCCTCGTGGGCGTCGACGAGGAGACGGCCATCGTCGGCGGCCCGGAGGATTGGGTGGTGCACGGGAGGTCATCGGCGTGGATATTGAACGCCGACCACCGCCAGGAGTTCCCCGCGGGCGCGACTTTACGAACCCCGTTGCATTGACCACGATCGAGGAGTCATCATGACCGATCCCCATCGCGCGAGTCACGACCTCGCCTACCTCGGCGCGCGAGACCTGCTTCGTCTCCTCGACGATGGGGTCACCACGTCGCGCGACGTTGTCGAGGGTTTGCGCGCGCGTATCGCGGCTCTCGATTCCTCCGGTGACGGGGCTTTGCACTCCATCGGTGCCCTAAGTGACGACGCACTCTCCGTGGCGCACACGCGTGACGAGCAACGCGCCCGGGGCGAGATAGTGGGTCCGCTGCACGGGGTGCCGGTGTTGATCAAGGATAATATTGAGGCCGTGGGTCTGCCGGGATTGGCCGGGTCGACCGCACTCGTGGGTCGCCCGACGAATGATGCACCGCTCGTGACGAATCTGCGCGAGGCGGGCGCAATCATTCTCGCCAGTACCAATCTGAGTCAGTGGGCCAACATTCGTTCCCCGAACTCGACTAGCGGCTACTCCGCGAGTGGTGGTCTGGTGGGGAATCCTTGGGCTCTGGATCGCTCCGCGGGCGGCTCCTCGTCGGGTTCGGGTGCCGCGCTCGCCGCGGGACTGGCCCCCCTCGCGGTTGGCACCGAGACCGACGGCTCGATCACCTGTCCCGCGTCGCTCAATGGCGTCGTGGGTCTCAAACCCACGGTCGGCAATGTCTCGCGGATCGGCGTGGTGCCCATCAGCCCGTCACAGGACAGTCCCGGACCCATGGCGCGCAACGTCGACGACCTCGCGCTCTTGTACCGTGTGCTCTCGAGCACTTCACCCGTCGGCCTCTCGTCCTCGCCGCGGCTCGTCGAAGCGGCCAATTGGCGCACCGGGCATCGTGGCACCGACGCTCACTTCGACGTGGTGATGGCTCACCTGCGTCATTCGGGACTGGTCATCGCGACGCGCGAGGGTGCGCTCGCCGATCCCCAGGCCTACGACGATGAGCTCACGGTGATGCTCAGTGAGTTGGTCGATGCCATGGACGCGTACCTCGCGCAACGACCTGGTCGTGGCGTGGCGACACTCGCCGACGTGGTGGCATTTGAGGATGAGCACGCCCAGATCGAACAGCGCTACTTCGGCCACGAATTCTTCACGCGTGCCGTGGCCAGCGGCGGGTGCGCGACCGAGGTCTACCGTAGGGCCCGTGAACGTAATGTCCACTGGGCCGTCGCGCGCTGCCTCGCACCGGTGCTCGCGGACGACGACATCGTGATGGCGCCCGCCTACGGTCCGGCCTGGAAGAGCGACCTAGTTAACGGTGATAACGCGAAATACGTGTCCCCCTCGATTATGTCCGCGGCGGTCGCTGGATGGCCCATCGTTACGTTACCCATGGGACTCGTCGAAGGGCTACCGGTGGGACTGACGCTGGTCGGGCGGCCCCACAGCGAGTGGTCACTACTCGACGCGGCGCGCCACATCGAGGACGCCCTGCACGAACTCGTCACCGTGACGGCGCCCACGTGGCGGAGCGCCGTCCGGGGCTAGTGAGACAGTTAGTCCTCGGATTCGCGGTAGTGCTCGCGCCAGATCAGACGATAGATCTTGATGCGACGTGGAACCGATCGCAGGCCCGGGATGAAGGGCACCGCGACGAGGAGGGCCGTGAGGACCATCATCGTGCCAAAGACCATGAAGTCACCGCTCTTACTCGAGTTGTACGGCGAGACCTGGTACCAGAAGGTGTAGAGCCAGAGCCACGCTTGACCCGGCCAACTGCCCGTCTCGTTCATCATGCCCCACTGGTCGCCCCCGAGGTGCTGCTTGTTCGCGAGGCCCGCGAGGTACGTCCCGTCGGAGAGGAAGAGGAGCGGCTTGGTGTAATTCGTCGTGTAGAACCCGTTCTGGGTGACGAGGGCCTGGTCCAAGGCGCCCGAGCGGGCCATCATCGTGAGGTCGTTGATCAAGACGGGTACCGGACCAGCCGCGTGGGTGGGCACGTTGACGTGATCACCGGTGAAGGTCATCTTCGCGTCGGCGCTGGCGTAGGCGCTGGTCCACGACGACTGGGTCGTGCTGGAGGCGGAGGCCCACTGGGTGAGCGCCGCGTGTAACGCCGGTTGAGTGGGCTGGGCCTCGAGGGGATTGAGCACGAAGTCGGTGGCGGTGTTGATCGCGATGCGTACTCCCACCCACTTCTCGGGTGACAGGAAGCCGAGACCTTGTGCGGGTCCCCCGTGGTTGTAGGGCGCACCGTAGTGGGCGACGCCCGAGGTGCCGTCGAGCTCGCTGACGGCGGTCTTGGCGAAGTCGATCGGGTCGGCGTTCGACCAGGTCTTGATCGTGATGGCCTTCTCGTCGGGTGAACTGAAGACGACCGCGAGGGCGACGGTGAGTATGGCGACCACCACCAGCGCGATCGTACCCTCCTTGATGATGTCGTAGGGGACGTAGCGCCCCTTCCATTCTGGGACGTCGACGTCGGGGCGGTAGGCCTTCTTCCTCATGCCGACAGCTCCACGGTCTCGACGATGGGCGGAACGACGCCCTTGACGCGCACCATCACGACGTGGAGCACCGTCAAGAGAACGGCGCCGATCGGTAGAAGAACGATGTGCCACATCAGCATCTGGCCGAGATTGAGCACGTTGAAGAACGCGCCGCCCCCGGTGGAGTTGATGCCGTCCTTAGCCTGCGTGGCGATCCACTGCGAGTCGAAGTTGGTTTGGCTGACGTAGCCGGTGAAGGCCGTCAAGATCGAGACCATGAAGGTGATGGCTCCGGTGACCCACGTGAGCGAACGCCCCCCGCGCCAGGCGGCCATCGCGAATTTACCCCAGAGGTGGATCACCATGGCGAAGAAGAAGATCTCTACGCTCCACAGATGTAGGGAATTGACGAAGTGGCCCAGCGACGAAGAGTGCCACCACTGCGGTCCGTCCAGGGCCAGGATGCAACCCGTGGCGATGACGACGCCGAGCGCCGCCATGGTCGTCACGCCAAAGACGTAGATCCACGACGCGACGTACGCCGGCTGGGTGTCGGGGAGCAACTTGTCGGGTGGCAACTTAGCGACGACGCTACGGCGAAGTCGCGACGTCCACTGACGATCGATATCGGTGCTCATTGGGGACCCTTACGATTTCGCCGACCGGGGAACGGGGCGACGAGCGCGGCGACGAAGGTCGCGATCATCACGATGATCACGAGGAGGTTCGCGACGCTGATCGAAAAGACGTGCCACTGTAAATAGTGACCGTAGTGATTGAGATTAATTAGGGCTCCTAGGCCCCAGCCTTGTGCCATGACGCACCTCCTGAAATAAGAGTCTGTTCGATACGACGCCACCGACGATAGGGCCTAACGTCCCACCAGGACAGATTCAGGTCATCTGTGATTTGCGTGGAATGCTGGGTTCGCGGTCGTGGGCGCTCTGGCGTAGGTGGAACTGAGTGACGCCGATGGTCAGTGAAATCGCCCCGGCGATGTGTAGTTCGACCAGGGCCGCGGGCACGTGCGACAGGTATTGCGTGACGCCAATGGCGACCTGGACGAGCGAGATGATGACGAGGCGGCGCACGCCGAGTTGCAACGGTGCGGGGGCCGAGGTCCGCCAGATCGAAATGAGCAATCCCACGATCAGGCCGACGAACAGCGTCGCGGCCACCGAGTGGACCCAGGCGGCCGAGGAGAAGGCGAAGGGGAGTCGACGTGCCTCGAGCTGACCCTGGGAGCCCCCCGCGTGGGGACCTGATCCGGTCGTCATGGTGCCGGTGATGAGCAAGATGACGAAGGGAATCCACAAGAGTCGCGCCACCGCGCGAAAGTGGGGGTCACGAACGTCGGCGCGCGCGCCGGGTCCGTAGACATATTTCGAGCGGTGATACAGGATCGCCGAAGTCACCACCATCAGAAGCGACAACAACATGTGCAACGAGACCAGCCACGGATTGAGCTTGGAGTACACCACGAACGCGCCCAGGATGGCGTCGAGGATCACGCCGACGATGAGGAGTCCCGCGAGGAGGGCGAGGTCGCGGCGGCGTGGTCGGCGCAGGAGCGACGCCACGAAAGTGACGCCGGTCACGATGATTAGGGCCAGGGTGACCATGCGGTTGGCGTACTCGATGAGGGGATGGATGCTCCACGAACCGGTGATCTGGTGGCGAAAACACGTGGGCCAATCGGGACACCCCAGACCCGAACCGGTCAGTCGTACAGCCGCTCCGGTCAGGACAATTACAATCATCGAGATGAATGCGGCCAGGGCGAACCAGCGAAAGGCGGCCGGATTGAGCTCGCGTCGAGCGGGTCGTGTCACGAACACAGCCTAGGTAATTCTCGCGTCTCGTAGACTAGGCCGCGTGTCACTCGCCGCTCCCCTCACTCGTACGACGTCCCAGACACTCAAGGGCTACGTTGCCCTGACCAAGCCCCGGATTATTGAACTGCTCCTGGTCACGACGTTGCCCACCATGGTCGTCGCCGATCGGGGGATTCCCGGTCTCGCGCTCATCGTATGGACGCTGGTGGGGGGGACTCTCGCCGCGGGGGGTGCGAACGCTCTGAACATGGTCATCGACCGTGACATCGATTCGATCATGGAGCGCACGAAGAACCGCCCGCTGGTGACGGGCGTGATGTCGCCGATGGCCGCGGCCATCTTCGCCCTCGGTCTCGAGCTCGCGTCGTTCGTCATCTTGGCGACCCTGGTGAATTTCCTCTCGGCCTGGCTGGCCATGGCCGCCACGGCGTTCTACGTGGTCGTCTACACCATCTGGCTCAAGCGTCGGTCCAAGCAGAACATCGTGATCGGCGGGGCCGCGGGAGCGGTGCCGGTCCTCATCGGGTGGTCCGCGGTGACCAACTCCTTGAGTTGGACGCCCGTGCTGCTCTTCGCGGTGATCTTCATTTGGACCCCACCGCACTTTTGGGCGTTGGCGGTCCGCTACCGCGACGATTACCAGGCGGCGAACGTACCGATGATGCCGGTCGTGGTCTCACTACGACGCACGACACTCGAGATGCTGGTCTACACCGTGGTGCTGTGGGTTCTGACGATGTGGATTGGTCCGGTTGCGCACCTGGGATGGATCTACGCACTGGCCGCGACGATCCTGGGTGGTCTCTTCACCTTTTACGCACTGCGGCTCTACCGTCACGCCCTCGCGGACACCGCCGACGTCGCCGAGGCGATGCGGCTCTTTCACTTCTCCATCACGTACCTCACGGCGCTCTTCGTCTTCATGGCGGTAGATGTCCTTGTCCGGCACCACTAGTACCCCCGAGGCGAACGGCCCTCGACCTCGTCGCGGCCGACCCTCGCCCATGATGTTCGTGTCGATCGGCATCGGAACGGCGATTGCCGTCATCTTGATCGCGGTCGTCTCCATCCTTACCGGTGGCAAGGTGACCAACGCGCCCGCGCCGCCCGCGCTGGTGGGCACGCGACTGGCGAGCTTCTCCGAGGCGGGACTCGAGGGGGGCACGATTAATGCCCCCTGGGGTGCGGGTCACCCGAGCGTGGTGGTGTTCTTCGCGAGTTGGTGCGGTCCGTGCAAGGCCGAACTCCCGGCGCTCTCGAAATATCTCGCCGCGCACAGCGTGGGCAAGGTGGTGGTGTTGGGGGTGGATACACAGGATTCGCGTGGGTCGGGACGGAACATGGTGACCAAGGACAAACTGAAGTTCCCGGTGATGTTCGATCCACAGAGCACCGTCGCCGCCGGTGACTTCAAGATCGGTGCGTTGCCCGACACGGTCTTCGTCACCGCCAAGGGCGTGGTGCACGCCATGACCATCGGGGCCATCTCCCCCGACCAGTTCGCCTCGGGTATCGCGGCTCTCAACGCCTAATCGAAACGGAAGGTTCGCGCGGCCAGTAGCGGCGCGATGAGCGCCCAGGCGCCGAGGGACCACCAGTCATTGGAGTTCACGCTCGCCGCGTGGCCCAACACCGAGTGCAGGACGTCGGCCATCGCTCCCGAGGGCAGGTAGAGGGCGACGTGGCGCATCATCACGGGTAATGAGCTCAGGGGCACCACGATGCCCGACACGAGGAGCAAAATGAGGTAGAGACCGTTGCTCGCGGCCAGATTGACTTCGGCGCGCAGGCGGCCCGCGAGCAACAGGCCAATACCCGCACAACCCGCCGAACCGAGCAGTAGCGCCAGGGCGGCCTCGAACGCGCCGCGGACCCCCCCGTGGGGTCGCCAGTGCAACGCGACGGCCACCAGTCCGAGCACGACCACTTGAATGATCTGGGTCACGAACACGCCCGTGATCTTGGCGGCGATCATTCGTCGTTGGCCGAGTGGCGTGACGTGGAGTCGTCGTAAGACGCCGTAGGAGCGCTCGAAACCAGTGGCGATGGATAAGGCGACCAGGGACGTGGAGAGAACGCACAGGGCCAAGATCCCCGGCGCGATGAAGTTGATACGACCACCCGCGGGCGACGTCGTCACGTGCGTCTCGGAGAAGAAGACGAGCAGGAGTATCGGGATGCCCAAGGTCAATAGGAGCGTCTCGCCGCGGCGCACGGTCATGCGCACTTCGGCGCGAGTCTGCGCCCACCAGGCCTTCACGACGTCTCCTGTGCCGACGCGGCGATCAGGTCCAAGTACCGTTCCTCGAGTGAGGCCCGAGTCCGCAGGGAGGTCAACGTCGCGTCGTGGTCGCGCAGGTACTCGCTCACCGCAGCGACGCGTTCGGGTGATGAGGCGATGTGACAATGCAGTTGCGTTGGGGTGACGGCCGTGATCACGCAGTCGAGACGCCGTGAGAGTTCGGTGGGGTCGACGGGCACGGAGGTCTCGATGATGAGCGTGGCGTCGCCCGCCAGTTCATCGAGCGTCCCCTGCACTACGACGCTCCCGTGGTTCATGATCACCAGGTCGTCCGAAAAGCGTTCGGCCTCGGTGAGTTCGTGGGTCGTGATCAAGAGCGCACAGCCGCGATCCTTCTCCGCGCGGATTAGTTCGCGGATGACCTGTCGACCCTCGGGGTCGACGGCCGTCGTGGGTTCGTCGAGGACCAACACCCGTGGTCGGCCCAGCAGCGCCAGGGCCAAGAGGGTCCGCTGTTGCTCACCCCCGCTCAAGCGCCGCCAGGGGGTACGGGCGCAGTGTTCGAGACTCAAGAGCGCCAGGAGTTCTTCCTTATCGCGGGGCTGGTCGTAGTAGGTCGCGGTCAGCGCGAGCACCTGGGTCGGCGTCATGGGAAACCAGACGCCCCCGCGCTGCAGGAGCGCGCCGGTGCGCACGACGACTTCGTGGTGATCGCGCATGGGGTCCAGACCGTGGAGGCGCACGCTGCCCGACGTCGGCGCTCGAAATCCCAACAGCGTCTCGACGAGCGTGGTCTTGCCGGCCCCGTTGGGGCCGAGCAGCGTGGTCACCTGACCGTAGGGCACGTTGAAACTCACGTCGTCGACCGCGCGCAACGCCGAGAAACTCACCGTTAGACGTGTGACGTCGATTGCGTAACTCACGACTACCGAACCTAGTGGGTCTCGACGTGGGACCAGGACGTCTGGACCAGTCCCGTTAGGCTAGGACCATGATCGACCTGGCCCAACTGCGTCGTGAGCCCGACGTCGTCAAGGACGCCCTGGCGCGTCGCGGTGTCGAAGCAACGACGATGGACGCCATCTTGGAGCTCGATGGCGAGCACCGTCGCCTCCTCCAGGAGACCGAGGCGCTGCGCGCCGAGGTGAAGGATCTCTCGCGACGCGTGGGCGAGGCCCGTCGCGCCCGGGCGGACGACGTCGCGGCCGCCCTGTCGCTCACCAGTCGCGAGGTCGGGGAGCGCGAACAGATCGCCAGTGAGGCGTGCGACGCCCTGGCGAGCGAGCTTCGTAATCGCCTGCTCCTGATCCCGAACCTGCCCTCGCCCGAGGCCCCCGACGGGCCCGACGAGAGCGCCAACGTCGAACTTCGACGATGGTGGGTGGG
>JAJZEN010000082.1 GCA_021828545.1 Actinomycetes bacterium | reverse complement strand
CGCGTCGCGTGGCCGACATGTACGCCGAACTCTTCGAGGGTTTCGACACCGACCCCGGGGAACACTTGAAGGTGACCTTCGAGGAGGGGCACGACGAAATCGTGATGGTCCGTGATATCGCCTTCACCTCCCTGTGCGAACACCATCTGGTCCCCTTCACCGGTCTGGCGCACGTGGCGTACCTCCCGGGCCTCGAAGGTCGCGTCACGGGGCTCTCCAAGATGGCGCGTCTGGTCGAGGGGTACGCGCGTCGTCTCCAGGTCCAAGAGCGAATGACCACGCAGATCGTCGAAGCCATGGAGCGGGTGATGTCCCCGCGGGGCTCCATCGTGGTGATCGAGGCCGAACACTTCTGCATGTCCATGCGCGGCGTGAAGAAGGCGGGCGCCACCACCGTCACGTCGGCGGTGCGCGGGGTGTTTCGCGACGACGCCTCGTACCGCGCCGAGGCCCTGCAGTACATTCATCAACGCAGGTCCACGTGGCGCTGAGCCTCGACGCCCGTCGGCCATCGATCATGGGCATCGTGAACGTGACGCCCGACTCATTCTTCGCCGCCGCGCGCACCCACGCGCACTCCGCGGCGGTCGAGCGTGGACGCGAACTCTTCGCCGCGGGTTGTGACGTGGTGGACGTGGGGGGGGAGTCCACGCGCCCGGGTGCGCACGAGGTGGGCCAGGACGAGGAACTATCGCGCGTACTCGACGTGGTCGAGGCCCTGGCGCACTACGGTGCGGTCTCGATCGACACGCGCAAGGCCGCCGTCGCGCGCGCCAGCGTGCGCGCCGGTGCGGTACTGCTCAACGACGTCTCGGGAACCCTGGTGGAGGTGGCGGGCGAGCTCGGGGTCGGGTACGTCGCCATGCACTCGCAGGGAACGCCCGCCACCATGCAGATCGCACCCCACTACGACGACGTGGTGGCCGAGGTGCTCACCGCGCTCGAGGGGATGGCCCAACGAGCGCGGTCCGCCGGAGTCACTCAGCTCTGGCTGGATCCGGGCATCGGATTTGGCAAATCGTTCGATCACAACCTCGCGCTCATCGCGCAGTGCGCGAGGATTGTCGACGTCGCGCGCGACTGCGGCGCCGGGGTCCTGCTCGGCACGAGCCGCAAGGGCTTCGTGGGCCACCTCACCCGCGACCGGCTCGACGTGAATGATCGACTCGAGGGTACGCTCGCCACCGAAGCGTGGGCGATGCTCGAGGGCGTCACTATGTTGCGCGTGCACGACGTGACGCCGGCACTGCAACTACGCGACCTGGTGACCCGACCCCTCGCCGAGGTCGGCGCGTGAGGGGCAAGTGGGCCGCGGGTATCGAACCGCGCGGTTTCACCTGGGTCTACAAGGGCATCCTGGCCGTGTCCGAACGCCCCGGTGGCTCGACCGCGGTGCACCGACGCGTTCGCCGCGACGAAGAATTGCTCTGGCTCAAGCACCAGGGCTTCGGGCGGGTCGTGTCCATCCTGCCCGTGATGCAGAACCTCGACGCCTACGTGGACCACGGGCTCAGCGCGAGCCACTACGTCCTGCGAGGCGGACCCCAGCAACGCGAGGTCCTCGAGGCGTGCTACCTGGACCTCGCGAATTCGATGCGCCTGCACGTCAGCGTGCTGCTGCACAGTGACGACGTCTCGGACCGTCTCTTGGGCGTATTGGCCGGGTACCTCGTCTGGTCCCACAAGGTCGAGACCGGTCCCGCGGCGATCGCCCTCATTGAGCGACTCTTTCGACGCTCACTGGGGCCCGAGGGGCGCGAGATCTTGATGAACCTCCCGGACTGCGATGCGGGCGTCGAACCGTGAGCGACGTCATCGAACTGCGCGGACTACGCCTGCGCGCGATCGTGGGTGTGTTGGCCCACGAGCGTGAGTACGAGCAGCCCCTCGTGCTCGATCTGGACCTGGAGCGTTCCTTCGACGAGGCGGCGCGACGCGACGACGTCGCGGCGACCACCAACTACGCCGACGTCCTCGACCTCGTCGAACGCGTCGTGGTCGAGGGTCGTTTTGCGTTACTCGAGACGCTCGCTCGGCGGGTGGCTCAGGCGGTGCTCGAGTCGGACGACGGGATCATCACGGTGAGCGTCCGGGTGCACAAGGCGCGCCCGCCCGTGGTCCAGGACCTCGCCTCGGCGGGCGTGTCCTGCACCGTGTCACGCTCGCCGTGAGGGCGTATTTCTCGCTCGGGTCGAACCAGGGAGATCGGGCGCAGTACTTAACCCTCGGGGTGCACCGCGTCAGGGGCGACGACGTTCATCGCGTGTCGCGGGTGTACCAGACCGACCCCGTGGGAGGGGTGGCTCAGGACGATTTCTGGAACCTGGTGCTCGAGGTCGCGACCCCGGCGACGCCGCGCGATCTCCTCGCACGGATCCACGACGCCGAGGCCGCCGCGCGGCGCACGCGCGAGGTGCGCTGGGGACCGCGTACGCTCGACGTGGACATCCTCTGGATCGACGGGGTCACGTGCGACGAGACCGACCTCACGGTGCCGCACCCGCGGATGTACCAGCGTCGCTTCGTCCTCGCCCCCTTGCGTGAACTCCGCCCGGACCTCGTGAGTGCCCAGGATCTGCGGCGGGCCGACGGTCGCGTGCACCTTCTGGGTACACTCGAGACGTTGCACTACACCGAACGGCACCCCCGGGGCTGGAACGGAGAGCCACTGTGAACATTGTGATTGTCGGCGCGGGACGCGCGGGCCGCTCCTTCGACGTCGCGTTGCGCGCGGCGGGTCACCAGGTGCAACTGGTGCATCACGGCGACTCGCCCACGTCGCGCGACCCCGCACTCGACGTCGTACTCTTGACGGTCCCCGACGACGCCCTCCCCGACAGCGCCGCGCGCCTCGCGGTCGCCCCCGAGACCGTCGTGGCTCACGTGGCGGGTTCGCGCGGGCTCGACGTCTTGGGCGCGCACGCGCGCGTCGGCTCGCTTCATCCTCTGGCGATATTGCCCGACACCGATCGCGGGGCCGCGCGCCTTCGCGGAGGGATCTTCTGCGTCCAGGGTGATACGCGACTGGTGCGGATCGTGGACTCACTGGAGGGACGCGTCATCGACGTCCGCCCCGAGGCGCGGACCCTCTATCACGCGGCCGCCGTCGCGGCGTCGAACCATCTCGTGGCGCTCCTCGCGCACGTCGATGCGCTGGCGCGCGGCGCGGGACTCGAGCTCAACGACTTCCTCGTGCTCGCTCGTCAGGCGCTCGACGATAGCGCGTCGCGGGGCCCCGCGCGCGCCCTGACTGGTCCGGCCGCGCGCGGCGACCTCGCCACCGTCGACGCCCACCTGCGCGCCGTGCCCGACGACGAGCTCGACACCTACCGCGTTTTGGCGGAGCGCGCGTGGCGCCTCGCCCACGACCGTGAGCCGGTCCCGTGGAGCGCCTGACGTCGCTGGGTGCGTGGCGCGACTTCGCCCAGCGCGCTCGTGACGAGGGTCGTCACGTCGGACTCGTGGCGACCATGGGCGCCCTGCACGACGGCCACCTTTCACTGGTGCGACGCGCACGAGAGTGCGGCGACGTAGTGGTGATGACGTCCTTCGTCAATCCGCGACAATTCTCCGACGGGGGTGATCTGGCCACGTATCCCCACACGCCCGACGTCGACGTCCGTCTCG
>JAJZEN010000147.1 GCA_021828545.1 Actinomycetes bacterium | reverse complement strand
CCCGGCGTGGCCGGACGCGTCGGCTCGTCGTTGTTGGCACAGACGTCTTGGAACGAGAGGAAGGTGTCATGAGAACAGTTTCCCATGTCCACCACCGTTATCAGGGTATTACCGAAAGGTCTTTAGTCGAATCGATCCAGACCAGTCCATCGTGAAGTGGAGGTCGCGGTATGAGACTAGCGAAAATAGTTGTCAACTGAGCCGACAGCAGCGCCAATCGACTCTCGGTTGAATCCAATTTCACGCTCAGCGCCGATAACCTACTTGGCTGAGTCACGCGGGCGACTCCGGACCGCTCATTTCCTGCGTGGGACTGTCCGCACTGGCTCACTCGTCCGGGTGTCGCCCTCGGGACTGGCGAGTTGACGCTCCAGGGCAGTAAAGGCCGCGATGATCTCCGGTGCCTCAAAGGCTCGGTTGCGTCGACCAACAGTGACCTGCTTAAGGATGCCAGCATCGACCAGCCGCTGAATCGCCTCGTTGGTCTGGATGAAACTTCGGCCCACCATTTCAGCAGCACTGTTGACCGTGACAACGGGCGCGCCGACGAGAACGCCAAGGAGTAGGTCAGCCGCGGAACGAGCTCGAACTTTGCCCAGCTTTTCTCGCCACGACGTTTCGATGGAGCGTGCTTGCTGTTCGAATGACGTCGCGTCATCCACTGCGCGTTTGCAGGCGGTAGCGAAACGTCCGATCCACAGATTGATACCTTCGGACGCTACTTTTGAGGTTGCTGGCCCCCGGTACCGGATGGCCATCAACCCGTCAATGTAGTCCTGTGCCCAGGTCGCCAGGATGAGTGAGACTGGCGGCAAAATACGAGGAGTAACGCCTCGACGTCGCAAGATCAGGTGCACCAACGCGCGACCCGTTCTACCGTTGCCGTCAACGAATGGGTGAATCGTCTCGAACTGTGCGTGCGCGATGGCTGCCTGAGCGACCGCAGGAAGTGAATCTTCGTTGGCGAAGTTGACGAGGTCGGCGACCAATCCTTCGACCAACTCGGGTGGAGGAGGCACGAAAGCTGCTGAGCACGGGTTGTACGCACTTCCACCGATCCAGTTCTGCTGTTCACGGAACCGTCCGCCGTACTCCTCAAGCCTCGTCCCGAACAAGAGCCGCCGATGGATTTCGAGAAGTGTTTCCACCGTGACGAGATCACCAGAACCGACGGTATTGATGCCATAGACCATTGCATCGATGTTCCCAAGTACCTCGACAGCTGTGACATCGGAAGGGGCGTCGCCGAGTACTCGTGCAGCTTCGGCTCGAAGCAGTCGTCGGGCACCAATCTCCAATCCTTCTATCCGAGAGGACGCGACGGACTCGGCTCGCAGCAGGATGCGAGCAAGCGCCTCGGTGTCGACAAGGCTGGTTGCCTCAACGTTAAGCCGTGCAATCGAAGCCTCAGCGTCGGCGATGTCGGCAGCGACTTCACCGTCGATCTTGAAGTTACGTCCGACAAGCGTGTCCGGGACGTAGGCGTCGTATTCGCACCCCCGATCATCCTTGCGCGACGGACCGTCGTGACTGCTGATCCAACGACGGCGAATAACCCTAGACATAAATTCTCCTTAAGTAGGTTTATCATACAACCCTAAATAAGACTCCGGTGTGTTTAGGGTTGAGTTCCTCCTCTGCGCTCATCGGGAGCGAGATTACTGCTCGCTTTTGCTCGAACTCTCCGCAACACGAATGCCCTATGGCCCATTTGGGGCCAGTGAAACGCCCGGTTTCCCAGCGTTTCTGACCTGCACTGAATTTTGTTACCCATTCCGGTCTTGAATTCAGGCAGCCTTCTCTTCCTTCATCGACAGTTCGAACTCGACCCGTGAGTTGTAGTCGAGCGACGAGCAGCGACATTGTCGATTGCAGAACACCTCGACGAAGTCGAAGGTTAAGTTGCCTGCCTACCTAAGTGCTGACGGTGTGTATGTATGAACGTCGCGCAGCGACCGCCCCACGGGCACTCACGATTGTCAACAGCAATAAGCCAATTAGGAGTGGCACGTCCCACATACCAATTGACGATCGGTACATCCAGTAACTCGCCCCCGGCAGTGGCGTCGGCTGAAGCGACAGAGCCACACGGTCCCCCACGGCCAGGAGTGCCAATACACCACTGAGTGCTGAGAGCGCCGCCGACAGGCGAACCTCAGTGCGCAGGAACGTCATGGGAAGTTCACCGACGCGCAACATCTGGGTGATGACCACCGGCAACGAAAACCATGAGATCGTGAAGAAAACAAGACCAACGAAGCCGCACGCTTCGGCGATCGACGATGTGGCGTGATGTTGCCCCAAGAACAGTGCTGCGAATACGAACGTGATTCCCACCATCGCCGCACGATTGACGAGTCGAAACCATCGCATCTGAAAACGCTGTCCCTCAAGCCCGTTACGCAGACGCCGCCATCCCACCAGCGCCACGACGACGTACGCGAGGACAACGTACAGCATGCCCTGCTGGAGGGCGCGAGCAACCACGCCGGCTCGGCTGAGGTGGACCGAGGTGGATGATCCGTGGAAGAAGCCGTACTGACCAATCGAGAGGTAGCAGGTGAGCGCGAGTGGGACGATCGCAAACCAGGGCAGCGTGGCCGCGAGCAAGGATCGCTGAGTGCGATGAACCCAGAACCGGCGCGACGCGGGTACGCCCGTACCTACGAGTCGAGTGCGCAGCGACGACGCCAAGAGGTTGATGGCAACCCGCAGCGGCGAGCGTCCGTCGTCCAGGAGACTCTGGATCACGACGACCATCTCGTCCTGATAGCGCTCACGCCACCACGATGGATAGGTACTCAACGCGAAGGATGTGAGCTTGGACGCCCTCGTCACGCCGGCGCGATTCCGAGGCGTCGTAGTCCCACGGAGACCACGGCTGAGGTCACCAGAAGTCGATCGCGTAGTGCCGCGGCACCAGCGCCAGTGATGCGGTACGGCCGACGCCGATCCTCTGCGGGTAATGCTTCCACGAGACCGTCTTGCTCCAGACGTGCGAGAACTCCGTACAACGTCCCGGGCCCCAGCACGACACCAGCGATCTCTTCGATGTCACTGATCAGCGCGTAGCCGTGCATCGGACCGGCCGCCAGCGAGGTCAATACGAGTAGCGCTGGGTCCTGAGCTCGATGCCATCCCTTGACCGCCACGGTGACCCCTTTGGTGAGTGGAATTATATCAGATTACGTAGTAGTTACCGCATCTCGGTGCGTGGGTTGGAGAATCGGTGTCCACGTGCGATGGCCCCGCAGTGGACCCCGACGTTGGGGTGAGGCACCATCTCGCGTTCGATACGTGCGGCGGTGCCAATCGTGCGAAAGCCTTTCGGGCTGTGACGAAACAGCGCCTCTCGCCCGTCGCGTCGCGATCGCCTGACCCGCGTCTGCCGCACCGGAAGCAGTCCCATCTGCCGGTGGAATCGGCTGCGTGCATTGGGAATCGGCGTCGCATGGTCTTCGCAGTAACGACGTAACACATCCGAATGAAGCGCGAAGTCCGACGCCAACGTTTGCTGTCTAACGCACTCGCAAACCGTCAAGAATCAGGCCGATGAGTCGATCACACTGCTCGGTCGTGAGTAACGCGCTCATGCACATCGATCCCACGAGGCCGTATATCTCGTCACTCGTGAGGTCCG
>JAJZEN010000075.1 GCA_021828545.1 Actinomycetes bacterium | reverse complement strand
GGACATGGATCGCTTTCGCCAGGGCGCCGAAGCGATCGGGTTCACGTCGATTTCAAGTCTGCGAATGGCGTCGCAGTCCGTCGGTCGTTTGCTCATTCAGACCAACGTGCGTCTCGAGCAACTGACGCTCGAAGACTTTGATCAACTGGCCCAGGCGTGTCGACGTCGCGCGATGCAAACTGGCAAGCAGTGGCGTCACTACAGAGCCGCACTCAACGGGGCGCACCGGGTGCTGTTCCACTTGGGAATTCTGGGCGCTCCGCCACCTCACTGGCAGCAGCGAAAAACGTTCACCGAACGGGTGGTTGACGTGCCCCCCGCTCTCCAAGGTGCATTCGTCGCCTACTTAGAGCGCAAAACTGGCACGTGTCGAGCCGACACCGTGACCTGCATGGCGACGCGCCTGGTTCACTTTGGCCGATTCCTCGGCGAGATTGATCCGGGACTCACTTCGCTCGCTGACCTCGATCGAGAAAAGCACATCGAGCCCTATCTCAATTCGGTGGCCACCGCAACAAACTCCAAGAACGCGGAGCCCATCACGACCGCCGATCAGGCGCGCCGGGTGCTTAGCGTCTCGAGCTTCCTGAGTGACATCACCGAGTGGGGATGGGCCGATGCGCCTCAGCGACGTCTCGTCTTTCGCGGTGACGTCCCGCGGCTGCCCAAACCCTTACCCCGTTATCTGCCCGTCGACGCTGACCGGCGCCTCAGCGAAGCCCTCGCCCAATCTGACTTTCGCCTCGCAGCCGATGCTTTGTTGTTGGCTCGCGCGTGCGGGTTGCGCATCGGTGAACTCTTGGACCTTGAACTCGACTGCGTGCACGAGATTCCCGACAACGGAGCGTGGCTCAAGGTTCCCCTCGGCAAACTCGACACCGAGAGAATGGTTCCTCTCGACGAGGAGACGGTCATACTGATTGATCGGATTGTGGCCACTCGCTCCGAAGGCCGTGCGCTCGCGCACCCACGCTACGGACGCTACGCCCAGTTCCTCTTCACCCACCATGGACGAAGACTCGGTCAAAATGCTCTACGTGTGGAACTCGATCGTGCCGCACAGGTTGCGGGCATCGCCCACGTAACACCCCACCAACTCCGACACACGTTTGCCACGGCCATGGTCAATGCGGGGGTGTCGCTCCAGTCGCTCATGGCCCTGCTCGGACACGTCTCGGCGACGATGAGCCTTCGCTATGGCCGGCTCTTCGACACGACGGTGCGAGCCGAATACGAACGCGCACTCGACCTCGTCAAAGCGAGCATCGGTCCGTTGTCAACTGAGCGGCTACGCATCCCGGTCACCGGTGACGGGGACTGGCGTGACGCGCCGGCAATCAAGGCTCGTCTCGCCGGTGGCTACTGTCTTCGTGCTCCAGCCCAAGGTTCGTGTCCTTACGCCAATATCTGTGAACATTGCCCTAACTTTCGCACGGACGCAGCCAGCGTGTCGGTGCTCTCAGCCCAGCGGATCGACGCTGAAGCACTCGCTATGGATGCGCAGTCCCGAGGCTGGATCGAAGAGGCCGATCGCCATCGACGTCTCATCACTCGTCTCGACACACTGCTGACTGAGAATATGGCGGGATGACTTCAATGGAAACTCTCGCCAAAATCGAACGGACGTGTGCCGAACTGCTGCAACAAGGTGAGGCCGTCACCTTCACTACCGTTGCAGCAACAGCAGGTATCAGCCGCACGAGCCTCTATCGCGACCAGACACTTCGCTCCGTGATCGAAGAGCACCGGACGCGAAGTCGAGACCCTCGAACCATGACGGGTCTTATCGCTGAGGTCGGTCACCTACGCACTGCCGTCGAGGCACTCGCCGATCGAGTTCGTCACCATGAGGAACAACTGAGACGACTAGATAGCGAACGGCGTCCCGAGCAGAAGGCCAATTGAGTCTTCTGAAGATGACATCGCATTCAGGTATGAGGCCGGATTAGCCGGTTAATGCCACGATAATGCCCTCGCCGAATCGGTGATGGGTCTCTTCAAGACTGAACTGCATCGCAACCCAGCCGTCCTCGCCGACAACGGCGGTCACTGGAAGGGACTCGACGACCTCGAGATCGCCACGTGCGCGTGGGTGTCGTGGTTCAACGACGAGCGACTGCATGGCGAACTCGACGACCGCACACCGGCCGAAGTCGAGGCGGAGTATTCTGACTCAGATCAAGCCAAGGCGGCCTGAGAGAACCAAGCTCGGAAGTCTCCAGGAAAGCCAGGCCGGTTCATGGAGCACCGAGCGATGCGCCAGTGAGGATGAGCGCGAAAGTCGTCGAAGCACTTCGCGTTGTTCAGTGGTGACGCTCAGGGCTGGGGCCGCGAGTATTGATTTCATCCCGCTATTCTAGATACTTCAGTTATATCAGCGACGGACCACTAATACAGTACTTCTGATGGTCTCATTGTTCGCCGCCTCTCTGATACTGCTTGTGTAGTGCTTTTCACGTCACAATCCGCCACTCGGAGAATGTTGAGGTCGGTCCTTCGACACCAGTATGTACAAAATCATCGCATTTGTTGTACAATATATTCATGGTGAAAATATCTATCAGCAAGGCACGTGAAAGACTTTCGGAAGTTGTCGAGATGTCCCAGTCTGAGCCGGTGGTGCTTGAACTCTACGGGAAGCGCGCCGCTGTGTTGGTGAGCCCCGAGAAATATGACGAGATGCTCGAAGCCCTCGAGGAGTCACATGATATGGCAGCCTTCGATGCCGCACTTGCGGAGGTTGGAGACAACATCCCCTGGGAGCAAGTGAAGAGCGATCTCGGCTGGTCGTGAGGCCCTACGAAATTGAATTTCGACCGGCGGCACTTCGAGAACTTCGAAAGATAGATCGCTCGACTCAGTCCCGTATCCAGGGCGCCATTTCACTACTAGCGCAAGATCCGCGACCGCCAGCTTCCCGCCAACTTCGCGGACGCGACGGCTACCGACTGAGAGTTGGCGACTATCGGATCATCTACACCATCGATGATGGAGTGCTACTAATTGTGGTGGTGACAATCGGTCATCGTCGAGAGGTCTATCAATAACCGAACCACGTTGTAATTCGCCAGTCGGAGAACGTGCAGTTGGGCCCTTCGACACCAAGTATTTCCGCATTATCTAAAGTGATTCTTCCAAAGTTGAACTGACGAAGAGTTTCTGCCGCACTCCAATTTTGACCACCTTTGCGCGTCAGTTAACGCCCACGGAACGCCCAACTGGTTACGCCTGGCACGACACAGTTACGAGGACAGTCACTCAACATCGTCGGTCGCTCCGCGACCACCGACCTCAAGGCAGGGAGTGTTCAAAAACTTCGGAACGCCTGTTCAAATACGCCGGAGTGCGCAAACGGTACGGGACGCTCTCTAAATTGGCAATTGGTAGCGAGTGGAACTTTGGCAGATCTGGCGCGCAACAACGAAATTCCTCTCAATCTGAATCACGACACAGCCACTACCGATTGATCTCGTGAAGGGCTTGATTGAGGTGCGACATTCACGACCTTGCGTCCAGCCCAACCGGTGACCAAAGGCGCGGGCCCTCCTGGGCCTACGACCCCTCTCACGCAATGGCCCCGCGTCGAGGTCGTTATCGGGCTCTGGTAGGTCCACGCCCCCTCAAGAATCGAGTCGGTGACCAACCAGACCCACCGAACCCATACGCCGCGCAGCGCGAGCCGACCCGTCGCACCGTCATGGGGCAGGTCGAGGCGCCGGTAGCGACCCGACGATCGCACGGAACACTTGACGATTCTCCCGCTACCGTAGTTCCGAGTAACTGAACAGTGGACCTCGTCGAGGGCGAAGTTGTCGATGCCGCGAAGTACCAGGGGACTAACTTACGATGTCCAATGAACAGGTGCCGTGTGGTGGCAGCAATCTCGTCGGTGTCCACAATCATTAAGAGAAATGGAGAAATGGTGACTCATAACTTGAACGCCGAGACAATTACGATTCAAGGTCACGATGGTGACGGCATCGAGGCGTACCTTGCCCTACCGACGGACGTGCAGAACTGCGGTTCAGTGGTGGTCATTCATCACATGCCAGGTTACGACGAGGCCACCAAGGAGATCGCGCGAAAGTTCGCGGCGAATGGTTACGCCGCGCTCATCCCGAACCTGTACCACCGAGAAGCCCCGGGCGCCGCCGCCGATGATGCCGCCGCGGTCGCTCGTGAGAGCGGTGGCGTACCCGACGAACGCCTCATTGGCGACGTGGCCGGAGCAATGACACACCTGAAGTCATTGCCAATATCTAACGGAAAGGTCGCCTCCATCGGCTACTGCTCCGGCGGTCGTCAGTCCCTCCTGGCTGGTTGCCGCTTACCCCTCGACGCCGTGATTGACTGCTACGGCGCCTTCGTCGTCATCGACTCACCAGAGGGTTCGCCGCTGCGCGCCACCGCGGTAGTGGGCGAGGTCGGCGGTTTGACGGGCCCGGTGTTGGGTCTTTTCGGTGCGGAGGACCAGTACCCGTCCCCCGATCAGAATGACGTCTTAGCCACGGCGTTGACGCAGGCGGGTAAGAAGTTCGATTTTCACACCTACGACGGCGCGGGTCACGCCTTCTTCGCCGTGGATCGACCCAGCTATCGACCCGAATCGGCGACCGAGGGCTGGAACGAGATCTTCCGTTTCTTGGGCGCATCGGTGGCGTGATGTGCACGTACCAAACCGAGACAATGAGTCTGCGCGCCAGTGGTAAGACGCCCGAGGGCTGGAAGAGCCTGAACTCTGCGACGGTCTACTTCGACCACCCCATTCACTTTCCAGCGGGTCACGCACTCATGATTGACGTTCGCAACCGCGACGCGTCGCCCTCCACCCGGGTCGCGCTCGAACTGGACGTGCGCTCCGCTCGAGAACTGGCCGAATCCATACTACGAACTCTCGAGAGCGTACCCCCCGATTTGATCGAGGAATCCATGGCGGAACCACGCACGTCGTCACGCTGGTGACGTCAATCGACCCGGTCGTGGGTTCGTCGGCGTCGACGCCGACCTACGGCAACCGATTGACGAGGGTCCGACGCGCGCCGGTAGTGTCTGATGTAACGAGCACCAGTCATTCAGTCGGCGTCAACCGATCGAATGATTGGTGCTCGCCAATCGTTGCGCTAGTGCCACGACGAGGCTCAGTCGCCTCATTACGACGACGTTCAGTGCATCGAACTAGCATGCACGCTCGAGCCACCGGGTCGGCAATTCGGGTCGAGGGTCCACCACCGACGCGTCATCACCTAGATCCGCGGACCCGCACGAGCACAGCCAGACAGAAAGAGATGCTCGACGGACGCGAGCATTCAGCAGGAATGATGAAGTACGGGTGCCGAGGTTCGATTTACGAATTCATCGCTAGCAACCGCGGTTGGAGTTTTCGGGCGCTCTCAATGAAGGACGGGATGAGCAGATCCTCCATGGTGTAGAGCCCGGGGGAGACGTCGATCATGCTGTGGGCGGCGAAGAGGGCCCCCTCGCCAAAAGCTTCGGGACTTACTGACTCGTGGCGCAGGCGTACCGTCTGGGACGGAAATCCGAAGACCACTTCGTGGGTGCCCACGATACCGCCGGCACGAAGTGACTTGATTTCGCTCTCGAGTACGCCCAATGCTCGCGCGATGACCTTGGCGGTGCTGGACACCCCCTTCTTCAGTCGGAAGTGCTCCTCAACTATCTCCACGTCGGCCGTCGGTGCGATCATGTGGAGCAGACTGGCGACGAGGATCATCAAGTTCACCCCCAGGGTGATGTTGGGCGACCAGAGAACGGGCGTCTGAGTGCTCAGGTCGCGGAGTTTCTCCTGCTGTGCGCAGGGATAACTCGAGATGGCGGTGACGATGCGAATACCACGACGGGCCGCCTCGTCCCCGTAGTAGTCCAGACCGTTCACACCTGAGAAATCGATGATGACGTCAACCGGGCACGTGTCGAGTAATACCTCGATGGGCGTACTCGCGGCGCAAAACATCCGATTGGTCCCACTGTTCGAGCGTTCGATCTGGTCGGCCAGCGGCCCTCGAGAGACGTGGTCGGACTTTCGCACGACCCATTCGAGCCGCGCATCGACATCCTCCAGGATCGATCGGGCGACCGAACGTCCAGTCTTTCCGAAACCACACAGTCCAATTCTCGTAGTCATTGCACCCACCTGACGATTCGATCTTCGACGCTCGACATTCGAGGTACAAGGGGAGACTAAACAACTCCGTTACGGTGCGATGACGGATAACTCTGTATTGCCTAAGGTTCGTCTGTGGTCAGTCATAGAAAATCCAGTCCAGTGACGCGATAGTGACGTGCACCAGAACTTATGGTGACAATCGATGAAGGAACCTCACGTCATCCCTCCACGTGATGCGAGGAGGACACTATGGACACACACGCGAACTCTGATCGTCGTGGCTCAAATCTCACGGCGACCCTGTCGTGATCGCGCACTAGCGACGCACGCAGCGCTCTCACGGCAATGGGCGCTAAACGAGTCGCTACCATTAGCCACGAGGTAATACGTGACCGACATACTTTTTACGGCTTTCAACAACCGCGGCGACGCCCTGGAATTGGCGAGGGAAGCGACGCGGGGCTTACGGTCACGCGGTATCGAGTCCACTACGCACTGCCTCGATGAGGCCGAATCTCCCGCCTTGTCGCCGGACTCCCTGGTCGTGAGTCTCGGTGGCGACGGCACCTTCTTGCGCTCGGCGCGACTCGCCCATCTCTACGACGCTCGTGTTCTGCCGGTGAATTTGGGACGCATCGGATTCCTCCTCGACGTGCCCTCGGACCAAATCGTCGCTGCCGTCCACGACGCCCTCACTCACCCGCGGGTGGTGGAGCGTCTGGCGCTGTCGATCGCCATCGAGGGACACGTCGACAATGAATTCGCCCTTAATGAAATTGTCCTCGGACGTGCGCGCGTGGGGCACATGGTACGAGTACGAACCTTCGTGGGGCAAGACGAGTACCTCACGTACTCGGCGGACGGAGTCCTCGTGGCGACACCCACGGGCAGCACCGGCTACAACTTTTCGGCTGGTGGTCCGGTGGTGGACACCGGCCTCTCGGTCGTAGTGATCACCCCCATCGCGCCGCACTTCACGATTGACCGGAGCATCGTGGTGGACTCGACGAAGACCATTCGCCTCGTGGCCGAGGACAAACCGGCGGTCGTGGTCGCTGACGGCGATCAAATTGGCGCGCTCGAACCCGGACAGATTGTGAGCGTCTCCCAAAGCCCCACTCCCGTGAGGGTCGTCTCGTCGGGCGCCTTCGAACTCGGCGTCCGCTTACGCCAAAGTCTCCGAGAGGGTCATGCCTAAGGCCCAGTTGGTCGAACTCTACGCCCGCGCCCTCGGGGTCATTGACGAGGCCCGGATAGAGTTCGGCCCGGGTTTCAACGTGCTCACCGGAGAGACCGGGGCCGGCAAGACGTTGGTCTTGGGTGCCCTGGAACTGTGCCTCGGTGGCGACGCCGCCTCATCGCGTCACGCCCTCAGCCCCGACACGAAGACGGTCGCCATCTTCTCGCGGGCATCTACTTCTGACCTCCAGTTCACCAGGGAATCCTCACCCGGGGGACGCCTGCGAGCGTCGTTAGATGGCACTCCGTCCAGTGCGGAAGTGCTGCGCGGCGCCGCGCGTGCCGTCGTGATCATCCACGGACAACACGATTCTCTCGCGTTGCGCTCTCGTCCCGAGGTCCTGCGCATCATCGACCTCGCTGGAGAGGTCACCACTGACGAACTCGACGTGGTGCGGGCAGAGATCTCGAACGTCACTCGTCAGCGAGAGGCCGTCGGCGGGGACGCCGCGAGTCGCGACCGCGACCGCGACTACCTTCTCTTCCAACAACGCGAACTCTCCGACGCGAATCTCACCGACCCTACGGAACTCGACGAACGCCTCGAGGAACTCACGCGACTCAGTACGTTCCGTGACGCGCAAGCGGATCTCTTGAGCGTCATTGACGTGCTCGACGGTGATTCGGACTCGGCGGTGTTGGCGCAATTGGCGCAGGCCATCGCCCGCCTGCCCCGTGACGTCGGCGTCGACGACCTCCGTGACGACTTATCCGTCGTGCTCGACAGCGCCAGGGCCCAGGTGTATGAGCTCGTCGCGCGCGCCCAGCCCGACCAGGTCGATCCCTCGCGATTCGAACAGCTCGAGGAGCGCGTCGCACTGCTACGGCAACTGGCTCGGAAATACGGTGGCTCCCTCGCTCACGCCCTCGATCAGCGTGACGTGCTCACTGCGCGGATCGCGGAGCTCGACGATGCCGACGGACGCCTCGCCCGACTCGACCACCAACTCACCGAATTGCAGGGACGCGAACGACAACTGGCCGATCGGGTCCGGGTCGAGCGCGTGGGGGCCGCAGAGGAACTCACGCGACGAGTCCAGCGACAATTGCCCCGCGTCGCGCTACCACACGCCAAACTGCGTTTCATCGTGGGGGGCGAAGATGGCTCGCACGCTCAACTGCTCTTCACCCCCAATCCTGGCCAGCCCGAGGGACCCTTGTCGGCCCTCGCGAGCGGTGGGGAACTGAGTCGGGTACTTCTAGCGTTATGCCTCGAGACCGCGCACGACGACGTCGTGGCGGTCTTTGATGAGGTCGACGCGGGGGTGGGGGGCCAGGTGGCCCAGCAGATCGGGGACTGCCTGAGGGAGCTCGGCACCAATCAACAAGTCATCGCGGTCACCCACTTGGCGTCGGTGGCGGCCAAGGCGACCCACCACTTCGTGATCGACAAGTCGGTGCGCGGTGGCCTGACCTCGAGCCAGGTACGAGCGGTCACCGGAGACGAGAGGGTCCGAGAGATCGCCCGGATGCTGGCCGGCGACGACGTCAGCGGTGAAGCGCACGCATTGGCGAAGAGATTGCTCGAATCGGTCCGCTCGTACGGCAATTCTCCCCACCCTCGGGCTAGTATGTAGTTCCGTGAAGAAGCTAGCGACCGCATGACGAAGTACGTGTTCGTCACCGGTGGGGTATCGAGTTCGCTCGGCAAGGGCCTGACGGCATCGTCACTCGGTCGCCTCCTTAAATCCCGCGGTCTTAAGGTCACGATGTGCAAACTCGACCCGTACCTCAACGTGGATCCGGGCACCATGAACCCGGGAGAGCACGGTGAGGTCTTCGTGACCGACGACGGGGGTGAGACCGACCTCGACCTGGGGCACTACGAGCGCTTCATTGACGAGTCGCTGTCGAGAATGTCCAACACCACCACGGGCTCCATCTACTCCAAGGTCATCGCCAAGGAACGGCGGGGTGATTACCTCGGTAAGACGGTGCAGGTCATTCCCCACATCACCGACGAGATCAAAGACCGCCTTCGGCGCCTGGGCACCCTGGGCGCGGACGTGGCGATCGTCGAAATCGGTGGCACGGTCGGCGACATGGAGATCATCCCCTTTCTCGAGGCCATCCGCCAATTCCGGCGCGACGCTGGTCGAGGCAACGTGTGTTACGTCCACCTCACACTGGTGCCGTACCTGGCCCCGTCGGGTGAGCAAAAGACGAAGCCGACCCAACACTCAGTGACGGAATTGCGCTCCCACGGCATCCAGCCCGACGTCATCGTGTGTCGCAGTGATCAGCCCATTTCCGATGGCCTCAAGCGCAAAATCTCCTTGCTCTGCGACGTTCCCAACAACGCGGTCATCTCCGCGGTCGACGCGCCGAGCATCTACGACATTCCCCTCAACATGCACCACGAGGGCCTGGACCGCATCGTCTGTGACATCCTCAACGTGAATATCGAAGAGCACCCCATTGACCTCTCCGCCTGGGAGGACGTCGTACGCCGGGTGCACCATACGACCAAGACGCTGCGCATCGGCATCGTCGGCAAGTACGTGACGATGCCCGATGCGTACCTGTCGGTCGCCGAGGCCATCCGCCACGCCGGCTTCGCGGAGGGTGCGACCACGAAGATCGAGTGGCTCGAGGCCGAACGCGTGCCCGCCGAGATCGATGGGCCGCGCCTGCGCCAGCTGGACGGCCTCATCATCCCCGGTGGATTCGGTGAGCGTGGTATTGAGGGCATGGTGGCGGCCGCGCGCATCGCCCGCGAACAGCAGATTCCCCTTCTCGGTATCTGTTTGGGCATGCAGGTCATGGTCATCGAGTTCGCCCGCCACGTCTTAGCGCTGGCCGACGCGCACTCGACCGAATTCTCCCTCATCACGTCGGCCCCGGTGATCGCCCTGATGGAAGAACAGATGGACGTGACCGACCTGGGGGGGACGATGCGTCTGGGCGCGTGCCCGGCGATGCTGGCCGAAGGATCTCAAGTGGCTGGCCTCTACGGGTCCACCGTCGTGTCGGAACGGCATCGGCACCGCTACGAGTTCAATTCACGCTTCATCGAGCAGTTCGAATCCAGCGGCATGAGTTGCACGGGTACGTCCCCCGACGGTCGGCTGGTGGAGTTCGTCGAAATGCCGAGCCACCCCTTCTTCGTGGGGACCCAAGCGCACCCGGAATTCAAATCGCGACCCGATCGCCCGCATCCGCTCTTCCACGGATTGATTCAGGCCGCGGGCGTGCGGGCCGAAGGTCGTGAACCGCACATCCTGGACCCCGCAACCGTCGACGCCACCCTGTGAGCGATACTTTCTCAGTGATTGCGCGTGAGACCCTGCTCACCTCGTACATCTTCGCCATCGAGCGTCGCACGGTGACCCACGATGGGCGCAGCTTCCATCGCGACGTGGCGATCCATCCAGGGGCGGTCGCCGTGGTGGCGGTGAATGACCTCGACCAGGTGGGTCTGATCCGCCAGTACCGCGCCAGTGTGGATCAGGTCCTCTGGGAGATTCCAGCGGGCACCATCGACGCGACCGATCACGACCCCCTCGCCGCAGCCCAACGCGAGCTCCTGGAGGAACTGGGGGTCACGGCCGAGCAGTGGAGCACGATCTGCGAGGTCTACGTTTCACCGGGATGGACCAACCAGGTGATGCACGTCTTCGAGGCCCGCGCGCTGCACTTCGAGGGAAGATCACCCGACGGGCCCGAAGAGCACGCCGCGGAGGTCCTGTGGTTGACGCGTGACGATGCGCGCGCGCTGCTCGACGCCGGCGACGCGAACGACGCCACGCTGACGATCGGACTGCGCCACTTTCTCGGAGTCGATGACCACTCCTGACCCCTCGGTGAGTGAGTACCTACAGTGGCTCACCGTCGAAAAGGGACGTAGTCGGGCGACCCTCGAGGCCTACGAACGCGATATCCACGCGTTCTTAACGTGGTGGGGCGATGAGCGGCCCATCGACGAAGTCACCAGCGAAGACCTCGAGGCATACCTCAACGAGTTGCGCGACACCCGGGCGGCCAGTTCGGTGGCTCGTGCACTCTCATCATTACGCGGGTGGTGCGGATTCCTGATCGACGAAGGTGTGTCGCGTCACGACCCCTCCGCTCACGTCGCGCCCTCACGCCGAGGGCGCAGTCTCCCCAAGCCTCTCCCCGAGGAGTCCATCGCGGGTCTCTTGGACTCACTGCCGCGCGTGACGCCCGTTGACCTGCGGGACCGGGCGCTACTCGAGCTTCTCTATAGCACCGGCGCTCGGGTGTCGGAGGTGGTGGGACTCGAGATCCAGGACCTCAACTTTGACGAAGAACACATTCGCGTCACCGGCAAGGGTTCCAAGCAACGCGTCGTGCCCATGGGGCGCACGCTGAAGAGCGCGCTGCGCGACTATTTGGGTCCCGGTGGTCGGTCCGAATTTCCGCGGCCCCGCGCCCACGCCCACGTTTTCGTCAATGTCCGCGGAGGCATCCTCTCGCGCCAGGGGATTGACGTGATCATCTCGGCGCGCGCACTCTCCGCCGGCATCGCGCGTTCGTCGATCAGTGCGCACGTTTTTCGCCACAGTTGCGCGACCCACATGCTGGCTCACGGAGCTGATATTCGCGTGGTGCAAGAGCTTTTGGGACACGCCTCGATCTCCACGACTCAGATCTACACCGCAGTCTCGATAACCTCAATGCAGCATGCCTATAACAACGCCCACCCTCGAGCCCATGATTGACGACGTGACACCGTGAGCACTTTCTTCTTTCTCCTGGCCATTATTCCTTCGATCATCCTGCACGAAGTCAGTCACGGGTACGTCGCGTACCTCTGTGGCGACCCCACCGCGAAAAATGCGAAACGCCTCACCCTCAATCCATTGCGCCACGTGGATCCCTTCGGTACCCTGCTTCTTCCTTTCTTGCTCATCGTCAGCCACATCCCGGCCATCGGTTACGCCAAGCCAGTGCCGGTCAATATAGGCCTCTTGCGCCGGCCGCGAAATCAGTCGGTGCTCGTCTCGCTCGCGGGACCCTTCACCAATATTCTCTTGTCGGCTATCGCGTTCATCTACTGCCACTACGAATTGCATCACGCGAGCGTCTTCAGTTTGACCAACGGGTACACGTTCTTCGACTTCATGCTGGACTTCGGTCTCGTCAACCTGACATTGGCGGTCTTCAATCTCTTGCCCATCCCGCCACTCGACGGTTCGGCGGTGATCGAACGCTTCGTCCCCCAACGCCACCTTCCGAAATACTACGTATTTCGGGCCCGGGCGCTTCCCGTGGTGATGGCGATCCTAATCTTGAACGCCATCACTTTTCACGTGGGGGAGTCCTGGTTGAGCGATCTGCAGAACTGGTGGATCAACCTGGCGCAGAGCTAGAGGCCCATCGCGGTCGCGGCCCGCCGGTAGAGAGGTCCGGCGACGTCCATGGCCTTCTGGGCACCGTGGGCGGCCAGTGTGCGTAGTTCGCCCTCGTCGGCGCGAATCTCACGATACCTCCGCGCGATGGGCGTCAGCGCGTCGATCACGATTTCCGCGAGATCCTTTTTGAGATCGCCGTACCGGGTGTAGCGCTCGGCCACTCCCGCGGGCGTCTCGCCAGTGAAACTGGCGAACATCTCGAGCAAATTCGACAGTCCCGGCTTCTTCTCCCAGTCGAAGCGCACCTCGTTGTCAGTGTCGGTGACGGCCTTCATGATCTTCTTGTCGATCTCGGACGCTTCGTCGTTCAGATAAATCAGGCCGAGGGCGCTGGCGACCGATTTGGACATCTTGCGCGTGGGATCTTGGAAATCCATCACCCGTGCCGACGTCGGCGCAGCGACGCCGACGGGGACGACGAAGGTCTCGCCGTAGCGATTATTGAATCTCTCGGCAATGTCGCGGGTGAGTTCGAGATGCTGAATTTGATCGTCCCCCACGGGAACCTCTTCAGTGGAGTACAACAAGATGTCGCCCGCCATGAGCACCGGATAGGTCAAGAGGCCGACGCGATAGCCCTCCTGGCGCGAGGCCTTCTCCTTGAATTGGGTCATGCGTGACAATTCGCCGTACGTGGCAACACATTCGAGCAACCAATTCATTTGAGAGTGGTAGGGCACGTGACTCTGCACGAAGATGGTGCACACCTCGGGATCGAGACCGGCGGCGAGCAACCACGCCAGGCAGTCCACGGTCTGATCACGGAGTCTCTCGGGCTCGATTTGCAGGGTGAGGGCGTGCAGGTCCACGACGCAGTAGAACGCCTCAGGGTTCTGCGCACTCACCCATTGACGCACCGCACCGAGATAGTTACCGATGTGCATAGTGCCCGAGGGCTGGATCCCCGAAAGAATTCGCATCCGTCCATGGTAGGTGAGATGGTGGTGGCTCCTGGATTCACTAGAGTTGAGCCGTGACCTACGTCGTGACGACGCCGTCGTTTAGCGGACCCATCGAGCTTCTCCTCCAGCTGATTAGTAGCCACGACGTTGACATCCTCGAGGTCGCTTTGGGTCCGGTCGTCGACGCGTTCGTCGCGACGCTGCGCGACGATACCCGCGCGATGGACGTCGACGAACTCTCCGAATTCCTGCTCATCGCGGCGATCCTATTGGAACTCAAGAGTCACCGTCTCCTGCCCGGGCGCGACGCCACCGAACCCGATGAGGAGTTCGTGGGTTGGGAGGAGCGCGACGTGCTCCTGGCCCGACTACTGGAACTGCGAACCTACGTCAACGCGGCCGATGCTTTCGTGGGCCTCTTCGAACGCGCCGCGCGCTCCTTCTCTCGCCTCCGCGGGATCGACGAGGGCTTCGTCGTTCAGCCGCCTGATCTGCTGGCCGGTGTGAGCACCGCGCAGCTCGCCAACGCGTATTTGCGCGGAATCGAGGAGAAGCCGGTCGCGGTCGTGCGCCTCAACCACGTCACCGTCGATGCCGTCACCGTCGCCGAGACCGTGGTCGCTCTGGCCCAACGCCTGCCCGCGATGGGTCGCATTACCTTTCGAGACCTCACGGCCGGGCTCGAGACGCGCATCGACATCATCGTGCACTTTCTCGCCGTGCTCGAGCTCTGCAAGCTCGGCCACATCGAATTGGGGCAGGGAGCCACCTTCGGCGACGTGCAAATCGAGTGGCTCGACGCCGGCGCGCGACTCGAGCTGGAGAGGATCGACGCTTATGAGGGATGACGGTTCACTGGAACAACGGCTCGAGGCCATGTTGACCGTGGCGCTCGAGCCGATTTCGGCCGAGGAGCTCGCCGACGTGTGCGACGTCGACGCCGCCGACGTCGCGTCGGCCTTATTCGAGTTACGCGCCCAGTTCGTGCAGGAGAAGCGCGGTTTTCAACTCGCCGAATTAGCCAGTGGCTGGGTGATGCAGTCCTCACCCGACGTCGCGCAGTGGGTGACTCGTTTTGCGAATCGAGACGTCTCGCACCGTCTCTCCTCGGCCGCGCTCGAGACGCTGGCGATCATGGCCTATCGTCAACCGATTTCACGCGCCCAGATCACCGCCCTGCGCGGCGTGAACGTCGACGGGGTCGTGCGCCTCCTCGAACAGCGTGGCTACGTCGAAGAGGTGGGACGCGCGGCGGGTCCGGGTCAGTCCATCCTC
>JAJZEN010000036.1 GCA_021828545.1 Actinomycetes bacterium | reverse complement strand
AAATCATTCTCGGCGCCCGCAGGGACGCCGCGTGGGGAGAGGTCGTCCTCGTCGGCCTTGGCGGCGTCTGGGCCGAGCTCATGAACGACAGCGTGGTGTTGTCCGCGGATGCCCCTCAGCGTGAAATCCTCGCGGGGATCGAATCGCTCCGTGGGTCGGCCACCCTGCACGGGGCTCGGGGCGGAGCGATGTCGGACATTGACGCTCTCGTGGACGCGGTTGAGTTGATTGGTGGCACCCTTCGTTCGACACCGCGCGTGGCGGAAATTGAGGTGAATCCGCTGTTGGTTCTTCCGAGCGGTGAAGGGGTCATCGCCCTCGATGCGCTCATCGTCACCCAGGGCTGAGATGTTGCGCGTCACCGCCCCGGGACCGCGCCACCCACGGGCACGAGTACCGAGAATTTGGTGGACCGAGATCCTGACCCGCCCCGTGGATTGAGGATTCCCCATTCGCGCGGCGGTGAGGTCGGTAGTGTCTACCACGTGAACGAGCCAGGAGGTGAGGACGTTGGCCGCGAAGGAGTCTGATCGACGTGACGGTGAGCCGACCTACCTCTACCGTGTCAAGCAATTGGAACTCTCTATCCGAGTTCGACTTGACCACATCCTTCGACAGTCCAAGATCACGGTGGTGCAGTACACGGCCCTCACCGTGCTGCGCAACCGTGACGGTCTGACATCGGCCCAACTCGCCCGGCGCTCCTTCGTGACACCTCAATCCATGTCCGACGTCGTCGTCACCCTCGCCGACCGCGGTCTCATCCGTCGGCGCGACGATCCCGCGAACAGCTCGCGCAGACTCCTGTTTCTCAGTGGGCGGGGACTGTCACTCCTACGCCACCTCGATGAACCCGTTCGAGAAATTGAAGAACAGATGATGGCGGCACTGTCGACCTCTGATCAGAACCAATTCCGCCGGAGTCTCGAGAGTTGCTACAAGTCACTTAATGGTGCCGAGTCGACGTCACGGCACTAATCCATGGGAACGGTACGCGGAGAGTAGCGAACAATGTTCGCGTCGCGGGGTGAGGCACTGACGACGCACGTCTCGATGTGGCACCACCTCGCTCAAGGACGATGGGATTCGCGTGGTCACCAAGGGAGATGCGCTCACCCCGTGAAAGAGGCCGACGGGACAGTGACCTCCAGGCGGAGCTATTGTAACGTTTAGTTAATTAAGGGGGCGTCGTGATTCTCGGGGAACTATTCGGTCCGGATCTCCTCATCGTGGTCGTCGTGATCGCCGTGGTGGTCTTTGGTGGCTCCGCCATTCCAAAGTTGGCGCGCAATCTCGGGTCGGCGAAAACGGAGTTCGAAAAGGGGCTGCGCGCGACGTCCGTCGACGTCGCGCCGCCGGACGTCGCACCGATGAACGAGACGGACCCTAAATAATTCCCTCAGGGCAGCCGGGCCTTCGACGAGGGACCCTGATCGACCCAACGTCCCCACGACCGCCGCATCGATGACGTGTCGAGACGGTGCCCGATAGGGATCGTGGACATCGTCAGGGTCATCCTCGTGCTCTGGGGTCCCGACGTCACCCCGGGGGGCCACCCACACGCTCGCTGCGGCGTGGCGATCAGCCCAAGGGTCGTGAGAGAAAGTCGAGGACAGAGATTCGCGAGGCGACTGGTGGACGGGGCGGTCGGACGAACGACAGCCGCGCGCAGGAACCCCGCGCAGTAACCCCGCGCAGGGCCTCAGCCTCGCTACGCTCATGACGTTCGTCCTCGCTCTCGGATTCGAGTTCCCTGTCGTGCTCGTCGCACGGGAATCGGCGAAAGTCATCACGCCGCGTCAACGCCAGCGAGGCTGGCGCCGCGCCGTCGTCACGATCGCGGTCGCCTCGGCGGTCCTCACGGCCATCCTCTCGCCGGGCCGCGACTCGTTGCCAATGTTGCCCTCGTCCCTTCACTGACGATCTCCTACTTTCTGGCACTCGGAACCGGAGTACAGGTCTGCCTTGAGGATCAGACCCCTGACGTCGGGCGCCGGGCGTCCGTGGCGGTTTTAGCGCCCCGAACAGACCGGATCACCGTCGTCGCACTCGGCGAGGGTCCGTAGAGGTGGCCGGAGGTGGAGGTCACCCCAGGGTCGACGTCGTTGCCTGCGCCCCGCCGACGACGCCGCCCAGGGCGAACAACGACGCAACCATTCACGTCGTGACGTCGGGCTTCTCCGCCCAATATCCCACGGGTAGCAACTCGCTGTGGAAACGCGCGCGAAACGCCCCCCAGAGACCGCGAGGTTGCCATAGCGCGATCGCTACCGCGAGGGCACCGACGATGATCAAGTACCACACGCCATCTTGCTGGAGCGATTGCTGCAACACGAAGTAGATGATGGAGCCGATGATCGGTCCCTCAATCGTTCCCAGTCCGCCGATCATCGACACGAAGAGCATCTCAGCCGCCCACTGGAGACTGAATTCGGCCGACGGTTGCACGAAGGGTTGACTGATCGCCAGGACCGCGCCGGCGGCCCCACAGCCCGCGGCGGCGACGACGAAGATAGTCCGGCGCGCCGCGCGCACGTTCACACCGGCGCTCCGAGCGGCCACTTCATTGTCGCGAATCGACGCCAGGACCAGTCCCGTACGACTACGCAGTAAGAAGTAGGTCCCCGTCACCACGATCAGCGCCACGAACCACGTCGCGAGGTACGAGAAGTGCGCGGTCTCGGAAGGACTGAGGTTCTGCATACCAGGTACCAGTCGACCCGTGCCCCCGCCCAGGAACGCGATGGTCCCGATGATGAGCAGGGCCGTGTCCGCCACCACCCAGGTCGCGATAGAGAAGTACCCTCCGCGCAAACGAAACAGGAGGTACGTGATCGGCACCGCGAGGGTACCGCACACCACGGCCGCGAGCGGAATCGCGACGAAGGGGTTGACTCCCTCGAGCGCGAAGTACAGCGTCGCGTAGGCGCCGAGCCCGACGAAGGCCTGTTGGCCAATGGAGACCATGCCGGCGTACCCCGCCAGGAGATTCCACATGGTGGACATGATCACGAGGATGAAGAAGTTCGTCAGTGTCGTCGCGAACTCCGCCGGGACGATCCAGGGAGCGATCGTGAGCAGAGTGACCAGGACCGCGGCCCCCACGATCGTCACCACGGGCGAATGAGTCGACCGTCGTACGCGTACGAGTCCGTGCGCGGTCAACCCCGTCTCGGCGGAACTCATCAGATCGCGCTCCGGCGTCCAAAGAGACCCTGAGGCCGAATGGCCAAGACGACCAGGAACAAGATATTTCCCGCGAGTATCTGGTAGCTCGGGTTGATGTGTGCGCCGAATTGTTGGGCGACCCCCAAGCCGATGCCACCCACCAACGTGCCCCAGAGAGATCCGATGCCCCCGATGACCACGACCTCGAAGGCGAACAACAAATTGGCCCCGCCCGAGGTGGGGGCGAACTGGGTCATCATGCCGTAGGCGATTCCCGCGAGCGCCACCGTGGCGAAGGCGATCGCCGCGGCGACACCGAAGATGTGGCGATAGTTGGCCCCGCTGAGTTGAGCGGCCTCCTGGTCGTCGGCGACCGCACGAATCAGTCGACCGACGCCGGATCGGGAGAGGAAGATCTGGAGCGCGAGCAATACCAACACCGCCGTCGCCAGGACCGCCATCGACACGTAGGAGACGTAGAT
>JAJZEN010000166.1 GCA_021828545.1 Actinomycetes bacterium | reverse complement strand
GTAGCTTGCCCGATGCGTGGACGGGCGCGTTTGAGGTGAATCTCCGCTCCCTGGCACCGGTGACGGGACTAGTGACGGCCGTTCCGGTCGCGGTGGTGTTCGCCGTTGGTCTGCTCCTACACAATCCTCTCGCCGCCATCACTATGGCAGTGGGCGCGAACCTCGTTGCGATCGTCTCGTTAGTGGGTGCGCCGAAACTGCCCCTTCGGATCGCCCTCCTCGACGCCGTGGCCCTGGGGGTCTCGGCCGTCGTCAGTACCCTCACCGCATCACAGCCGTGGCTGCACGCTCTCGTGTTGGTCCCCTGGTGCTTCATGGCGGGCATGGCGGTCGTTTTTGGCCAGACCCAAGCCGTTCTGGGCTCTCAGGCCATCGTCGCGTACGTGGTGCTAGGGCGTTTCGCGGGCTCGGCGTTGACCGCTCTCCACCTGGGTCTACTGGTCACGTTGGGGGCGTTCGTCGAAGTCGGGGCGCTCCTCGTACTTCGTCTCCCCCCCACGTTGCGCTACCAACGCGCCGTGGTGGCAACCGCTCTAGAAAGTCTCGCCCAGTACGCCACCGCGGGAGCGGAACAGTCAGCGTTCGACGTCCTGGCTCGTATCGACGCCGCTCAGCGAGTTCTCTCCCCCACCTCACTCTTTGGTCGCAGTGACTATCGTGATCTTCGCGCCATCGTCGACCAGTCGCGACGGGCCCGACTCGACCTCACCACTCTCGCCGGCCTGCGGGCGCGTTTGGGGGTGCTCGCACCAGACCTTCTCGACGACGTGGCCCGCGCTCTCACTCTCGTCTCTGGTGGACTATCGCAGTTATCATCCGCCGTGCGACGATCCCGCAACGTTCCAGATTGGTCCGTTAACTCGAATCTCCTGCGCGAGATCACGAACAACGTAGAGAGAAGAATTGCTCAAGGTGACCTGTCCCAGGACGCAGCAACACTCATGGCGCAGGTGATCGCCCACCTCGACGCCCTCAACGGACAGGTTCGCTCCGTTAGTCACCTCATCGAACGTGAAGACACGTCCGCCCAACGCGGCGCGTGGCGCCTCGATGTTCAATGGGCCGGGCTCGATGCGTCACGGCGACACGACAACATGGCACTCTTTCGCGATAATCTGCGCCGCGACTCGGTCGCCTTTCGTCACGCGGTGCGATTGGTCGTGGCAGTGCTTATCGCCACGGGACTGGCCCACTGGCTGAATCTGCCGCGTGGCTATTGGGTAGCCTTCGCCGTGGCGGTGATACTCAAACCCGATTACAGCACCCTGTTACGGCGCGGAGTTGGCCGAGTCCTCGGAACGGCGCTCGGCGCCTTCCTCGCGGCGGTGACGGTAAGTGAGACACATCCCAACTATCTTTTTACGACCCTGCTGGTGGCCCTCGTTGCCGTCATCGCCTACAGCACGTGGCCCGCGAGTTTTTCGGTGGCCATTGGTCTGGTCACCTCCCTGGTGCTCATCCTGCTCTCGGTCAGCACTACCAATTCAGTCGGTACGGCGCTCGACCGTCTTCTCGACGTCGCACTGGGAGCGATCATTTCGGCGGGGACCTATCTCGTGTGGCCGTCGTCACCGGTGCGCGACGTGCGTCAGGTTGAGGCCGCCATGTTTAGTGCGCTCGCGAGATACCTCGACGAGGTGGTGGAGTTGTCTTTCGGTGGAGAACTCAATGCCCCAAGTGTCTCGGGTCGATCGCGACTGGCACATTTTCGCTACGCCGCTGCGGAGGCCGCCGTCGGACGTTCGCTCGAGGAACCCGCGGCCACGCGGTCCAACGCCCAGGTGGAGCGCGGCCTCCTCTCCAATGGTCTGCGCATCTTGCGCGCCACTCACGCCCTTCGTTTCGAAGCCGAACGTGGGGCGACGTCGCCCGCGTCACCCGCCATTGACGAACTACGTCACGTGCTGGTCGCATCGCTCGACAATCTCGGCCAGGAGCGACCCACACCATTGTCGACGTCGCCGCGAGCCGCCTATCGGTCCGCCCACGCGGACTTCGAGCGCCTGGGCACTCCCGCGTCGATCACTCTTAATCTCGACGAATTGGTCAACGCCGTCGATACCTCGTCACATCTCATGAATCTATGAGCCCGATCGCGTATGGCGCCCATCTCTCAGTGCCTCGCGAGAGGCGCGACCCTGGGGCGGTTGCCGTGACGGCGCTAGTGCAATGCGACGTGCGCGCCGAGGTACGTGTCAATCTCGCGTGACGTCTTAGGTCGCGCGATGAAATACCCCTGGGCGATGTCGGCCCCGAGTCGGCGCACCAATTCGTGGTTCGAGTGGCTCTCGATGCCCTCGGCGACCACTGTGACATTGAGGGCCCGGCCCAAATCGATGGTCGAGCTGATCACCGCTCTGGCGCGCGCATCATTTTCGAGCGCGAAGACGAAAGTCTTATCAATCTTGAGTTCGTCGATGGGCAATTCGAGCAATTGGGACATCGACGAATAGCCGACGCCGAAATCATCAATCGAAATTCGTATTCCCGTGGCGCGGAGCTGTTCGATACCCCGACGGGTCCGCGCGGGATCCCCGCTCAGACTTGATTCGGTGATTTCGAGCGTGAGTCGAGCCGGGTCGACCCCGTCCTCTACGAGCAGTGCCATTATGTAACCCGGCAATTTCTCGTCCGCGAGATCCAAGTGGGAGATGTTCACGCTCATTTTGAGCTGATGACCACTGTGGTCGAGTCGCGCCATCTCGTTAATCGCCATGCGTAGGACCACGCGAGTCAGTGGGACGATCAGGCCGACGCGTTCGGCCATTGGAATGAAATCATCGGGGAAGACTACCCCCTTCGTGGGGTGGTTCCAGCGCACCAGTGCCTCGACACCGTGAACGTCACCACTGCGCAGATCCTCGGTGATCTGGTAGTGCAGCGTCAACTGGCCGGACTCGATGGCCTCTCGCAACGCCCCAATCATCGCCAAACGGTCGCGACTATTGAGGTCGAATTCCGGGTGATAGAGACAGATTGTGGAGTGGTTGCGTTTCGCTTCGTACATCGCCACGTCGGCACTGCGCATCAATTCCGACTCGGTGAGTCCGTGGTCGGGATAGATCGCCATGCCGATGGACGCACTCACGCGAACGAGAACGCCATCGAGCGCAATGGGGTCGCTGAGAATCGACTCGAGTTCAGTGCCCCAGTCCACCATCTGGTGAAACTCCTCGAAGATCATCGAGCACGCGAATTCGTCGCCCCCGATCCGCGCGATCTCCACTCCATCGCCGCTGTGCGCCGCGAATCGCCTGCCCACCACGCGCAACAGTTGATCTCCGCAGGCGTGACCCAGGGAATCGTTAACCTCCTTGAAACCATCGAGGTCGATGACGACCACACAGAGTTGACGAGGGTGTTCGAGCGATTCGAGCGTCAGCGCGGTACTTTCGAGGAACGACCGACGATTGGCCAGACCGGTCAGTTCATCCACCCGGGCGATTAGGAATGTTGCTGGCTCGACGTTGCGCACTTCACGTAGTTTCAGCGCCATTCTCACCACCACGAGACAGAGCGCGCCAATCGCGAAGAGCGACGCGATCCCGGTCGCATGATTGACCACGGCGACGCCCAGGGTCATCGTCGACAACGTGGCGAACACGATCGGCACCGCCGCCACACTCGTGGGCACGGTACTCGCTGAGCCCCGGGCGG
>JAJZEN010000026.1 GCA_021828545.1 Actinomycetes bacterium | reverse complement strand
TAGAAATCCTCTATGTAGGCGACCACCTGGGCTCTTGTTCTGTGTTGATCGGCGATTGGATACCTGTAGAGGCACTCGGACTTGAGGAAGCCAAAAAAGCTCTCTGCTAGGGCATTATCTAGCGCTTTAACCGGCTAATCGGGGTCGAGGCTTCGCCTGTAACTATCCAGCCTTCAGTTGGCTCTGCGCCGTGGGCGGGAAACGCTTTCGAGTTGACGAAGTTGCTCCTCGTGGCGACGGACGCGGTCGGCGAGAATTTCGAGTGCGGTGCGAAGATGTTCGACTTCCCTTGTGAGTCCAGTAAGAGTTCGGGGATCAACGTGTGCGGCGCGATACTCCTCAACGACGGCGCGTAGGGACGGGTCGCGATAGAGGCTCGTGCGGCTGATGCCCGCGAGAAGAGCGACGCTAACAAAGTTGACGGGCTTCGTGTCTCGATGCAACGCTGAGCAAGCGTACTCAACGCGGGCCAGGGTGTCGGGCGAGGTCATCGCGCCGCCTGCTCCGCGATGAGCGTGTCGAGACGACTGATGAGACGACGATGGCGGTCGGCCTCGCTGCTCCACTTGCGTGCGTCGGCATCGCTAGCGAGCGCCTCGGCATCAACCCGCTGGGCGGTAAGCACTGCGACAGTGCTGGCGTCGACGTGAAACGTAGGACAGTATTCGCAGATGTTCGCGTAAGAGCAAGACCCTTGCGCCGGTGCCCGCAGGCAGTAACCGCCAGCGAGCCGGGTCTTGATGAGCGGGGCATCGCGCCAGTTGCCATCACCAGTGACGGGGATGCGTCGCGCGGGCAGTGGTCCGATGCGGGCCTTGGCCAGATCCAATGCTCGCTCATACTCGGCGCGCACCGTGGTATCGAAGAGCTGGCCGTAACGAAGACTCATCTCCGCCGAGACGTGTCCGAGCAGGGCCATGAGCGCCTGGAGCGACACGCCAGCGTTGACCATAACGGTGGCAAAAGTGTGCCGGAGCTGATGCGGCGTGACGTGAGCGATGCCCGCGATCTGCGCGGCCCGATCGAGTTCCAGTCGCAACGCCCGTTGGGCCAAGCGTCGCCCGTGGTGGGTGAAGAGAAACTGAGCGGGGCGCCCCGTGCGCGGATGTGGGAACGCCCGCCCGTTCGAACGAGTGGCGACAATGCGGTCGATGAGGACGATGGTCTGTTCGTCCAGTGGCACCATCCGCTCCGTGTCCATCTTGCCGAGAGGAACCTTGAGCCACGCTCCGTTGCTGGGAACTTCATGCACGCAATCGAGTTCCAGGTCGAGCAGCTCCCCGATGCGCAATCCGCAAGCGCGTTGGAGCATTAGCGCGTCAGCGGCGAGGCGAAACTCTGACCCTTCGAGCGCCTCACCGAGGCGCCGATCGACATCGGCTGGTAGGTAACGCGGGAGTGGCCGAGGCAGGCGAGGAATATCCGAGCGGAACACGAGTCGTCGAGGTGGAACATCCTGCCAACCCCACTCGGTGATGTCGGAAAGGAAGCTGGACAGCGCCAGTACACGCCGGGCCTGGTCGGCCCGCGTGATCGGATCGTCATTCTTCGGATTGATGGCGCTGGACACCGAATTCAGGTAGGGCTCGATGTGGCGCTGTCGTTCGAGGTCCGCCAGTGACCTGAGTTCGGGATCACTGGCGGCGAGAAAGCGACCGAGGTGAGCGAGTCGTGTGGCGAGTCCCGTGACCGTCTTGGCGTGACAGGTGCCGGTTTTGCGCTCGAGGTAGGCCACGAACGCGGGTCGAAGGACTGGTGACACGTCGGCCATACGCGCTTCGAAACTCTTAGGCCCCTGACCGTAGGGCGGCAGCGCCGCCACGATACCCAGATGGAACAAAACTCGCTGCGCGGCGCTGAGCGCCCCCCGGTAGTGCGTCCAACCCTTCGCAGTGCTCTGGGTTCGCTGTCTACAAGCGTCGATGAGCTCATCGAAATCTCCGAGCGTCAGGTCGTCGAGATTCCGACCGCTTTGGACGAGCAGGCGGCCCACCGACTGTGACGCCACCCGCAGGCTTTGGATCGGCGTGTAGCCGATGGCCTCGGCACCTTCGCGAAACCGTGTCATATCCGCCTCGAGAGGACTGGCGACGATGTCACGCCAAAAGCTCGACAGCTTGCGCGACACGAGGTAGTCGTAGCCGGGTTGGAGCCAGCCGTGAACCATCAAGAAACTGAGGAACGGCCGAAGTTGTGGCCCTGCACCAAGACGCTCGTCCAGCGGCTGATCGACCCAGTGTTGCGGATCTGGCCAGTTTTGCAAGAAGGACCGAGCGGCGCTGGTGTAAGCGCTGTTGCCCCGGCCTGTAACGGCGAGGTGGGTCGCGTAGTCGGCGAGGAGGTCCCTCGCCGGCCGCTCAGTGTAGGTGGCGCTGACGTTCGCGGGCAGCATCGAACTCCTTCTTCACGTGCACGGGGGCGAGGTGGATATAGCGAGCGGTGGTGTCGACGTGGGCGTGACCGAGCAGAGCTTGCATCACGGCCAAGTCCACCCCCGCCTCGGCAAGTGCGGTGCCGAAGGTGTGGCGTAGCGCGTGGGGATGACCGGCGGGAACGCCAGCGACCATCCGGTGGTAACGAAAGATTGTGCGCAGGCCCGCGGGCGTGAGTGGTTGGCCACGAGTCAGGCCCTTGGCCACCACGAACAGCCGGGGAGTCTCGGTCTCGGGCCGCTCGGCGAGCAGGTACGTTTGAATTACGCCCGCCACGTCGACATCGAGTGGGACGCGGCGCTCTTTGGATCCTTTGCCCATGATGCGCAACCATCGTCCACCGATATCCACGTCGGTGACATCGAGGGCTAGCACCTCTCCGGCGCGAAGTCCGCAGTACACCATCAGTCCGGCAATCGCCCGGTCCCGCCAGGTTCGAAGGCTCCCCACCAGCGTCACGACTTCGTCGCGATCCAAAGCTCGCGGAAGACGTTGGGGCTCTCGAAGTCGCAATACTGATCGCCGCTTGGGCCGACGCGCCACATGCGCGAGCAGGCCGTTGCGCTCGCCTGCAGAGAGTCTTCTCGCCTCCTTGCCTCTCGGCACCGGGTTGGTGGCATTGGGCTCACGCATCATGCGGAACTCGAACAGCCCCGAGATCACTGCAAGTCGATGGTTGAGCGTCGCCGTGGCGTACACGTCGGCGCGCCGACCGTCCAGGCGCACCACGTTGGGACCGGGGCGCCCAGGTACAGTAGTCTGTCGGCACACAGCCAGATATTGAAGCAGCACGTCGGTGCTCACCGTATCGAGCGCGATGTTCTCGATCAATAACCACCGACAGAACGCCAGAAGAGAGAAGCCGTAGGCGCGGACTGTCTGGGGCGAGTAGTTCCGGTCCGAAAGGTAACTCAGGTAGTCGTTCACCAACGCGAACCCGCTGACGCCAGCACCCGCTATCGCCCAACTACCGGCTCTTTGTTCGAGGTGAAGTTCTGCATTCGTCACTGCAACATCTGTAATCGAAAGTGTCTCAGAGTGCAAGTATCAAGTGGATATTTCTCCATCATATCTACACGGATTAGCCGGTAAATAGGCAGTTCCGGTTCTTCCCACACTTTGCCTTATGTTGAGTTGAGTAAGAGCCCTTTGGAACTTTCCCGAGAGATATTGAGATCCTCGATCGGAGTGAAACACCGTTTCACCTGGGGTTATCCTCACTCTTC
>JAJZEN010000063.1 GCA_021828545.1 Actinomycetes bacterium | reverse complement strand
GGACGCGCACCGAAGGACGCGTTACCACCCCGTAATGCCCCTCACGAGACAGCACGAAGAAGTGTCTATTCCCGACTATTCCCGGGCCACCGCGCGCCAGAGATCGACATGGCCTTCGACCGCGTATTCGTCAATGCGACCGAGCTCCTCGTCATCGAACACGAGATTCGAGAGGGCACCCAGATTCTCATCGAGTTGCTCGACGCTACTAGCGCCAATCACGAGCGAGGTCACGCGTTCGTCGCGGAGTGCCCACGCGAGCGCCAATTGCGACAAGGTTTGGCCCCGCTCGGCCGCGATGCCGGCGAGCGCGCGAACGCGAGTCATGTTCATTTCGCTGAGCATCGACGTCGCGAACGAAGTACCCTTCGACGCCCTCGATCCCTCGGGCACGCCATGAAGATAGCGATTCGTCAGCATGCCTTGGGCGAGCGGTGAGAACGCGATGCATCCCACACCCTCTTCGGCGAGCACGTCAAGAAGACGTTCCTCAATCCAGCGATTGAACATCGAATAGGACGGTTGGTGGATGAGGAGGGGCGTTCCTAAATGACGAAGAATGGCGACTGCCTCCTTCGTTCGTTCGTCGGAGTACGACGAGATCCCCACGTAGAGGGCCTTCCCCTGGCGCACTGCGTGATCGAGGGCCCCCATCGTCTCCTCGAGGGGCGTCGTGGCGTCGAAGTGGTGGTGGTAAAAGACGTCGACGTAGTCCACGCCCAGCCGACGCAAACTCTGATCCAGACTCGCCAAGAGATATTTTCGAGAACCACGGTCACCGTAGGGTCCGGGCCACATATCCCAGCCGGCCTTGGTGGAAACAATTAACTCGTCCCGAAGCGTGGCGAAGTCCTCGCGCAGAATCCGTCCAAAATTGACTTCCGCACTGCCGTAGGGGGGGCCGTAGTTGTTGGCGAGATCAAAGTGCGTGATTCCCCGATCAAAGGCACGTCGCAACGTCGCACGCTGGGTATCGAAACTCTTGTCGTCCCCGAAATTGTGCCACAGACCCAGTGAAATTGCGGGAAGCACGATGCCACTCCTCCCGCAACGTCGATAGACCATGTCGTCATATCGGTCGGCGAGTGGGGTGTATATCGTCACCCCCAAAGCGTACCGCTCCTCCCCGCTGCTGCGAGGCGGCGACCGCGGTCGACCAGTTCGTTCCGGGTGTGGAACGCGGACCTCGCGGGCTACAACTCGACTGATCGACGCGGTGACTGAAGAATCAAATGGGCCACGGCCGACGTCCAGCCCGTCTGGTGCGACGCGCCAAGACCCTGCCCCGTGTCTCCATGAAAGTACTCGTAGAAGAATATGTACGGCCGCCAGCGGGGATCCCCGCTCAGCACGGGGTAGCGTGCGTCGGAGGGTCGGGGTCCGTCGCCCACCGGAACAAAGAGCGACACCAGACGACGCGACAAGGCGTTGGCCACCTCTTCTAAGGTCATGAGTTCGCCCGAACCCTGGGGGAACTCGATGCGTACCTCGCCCGGACAATGGGTCTCGTAGTTGCGCAGTGCCTGGATCAGGAGCACGTTCAGGGGGAACCAGACCGGTCCTCGCCAATTCGAATTACCACCGAACAAACCCGAAGTGGACTCCGCCGGCTCGTAGTCGACGCCCGCTTGCACGCCGTCGATTTCGACCACGAAGGGGTGGTCGCGATGGTACGCGGAGATACTACGAATTCCGAACGGCGACAAGAGCGCCGCTTCATCAAACACCTTTTCCAGGATTCTCCCGAGGCGCTCGGGCGCAACGAGTGAGAGCAGGTGGGCGACGTCATGGTCATTGCCGCGAGTCTGATACACGCCCGACTCCTCGGGATTGTGCTCCAAGAACCAGGCGAGTCGAGTGCGAAAGTCTTCTAGGTGACTCACTGCGCTCTCGTGATACACGAACGAAGCGAGAACGGGTACGAGACCCACCAGGGAACGAACCTTCAGCGGAACGTCGCGACCGTCAACAAGGTGCACAACGTCGTAGAAGAAAGCGTCCTCGTCATCCCACATCCCCGAAGTGTTCTCAGCGGCGGCGATCCGTAGAAAATGCTCGATGAACTTGGTGGCCACGTCCTCGTACGCAACGTTATGCGCCGAAAGACGAAGCGCCATGTTCAAGAGATCAAGCGCGTACATGGCCATCCAGGCGGTCGCGTCCGCTTGTTCTAGTGTGCCCACCGACGCCGGAAGGGTCGAGCGATTGAGGGGTGCAATATTGTCGAGGCCCATGAATCCACCGGTGAAGATGCCGTCCTCGTGACTGCCCTTGGCGTTGATCCACCAGGTGAAGTTCACCATGAGCTTGTGAAAGGCCTTAGCGAGGAAATCGAAATCGACACCACCATCGAGTACGAACACCTGCAGGACGGCCCACGCGTGCGTGGGGGGATTTACGTCAGAGAAATTCCACTCGTACGCGGGTAGTTGGCCGCTCGAGTGCATGTACCATTCGCGCAGCATCAAGATCAGTTGTGACTTGGCGAACTCTGGATCGACGTGCGCGATCGTGACGCAGTGAAACGCGTGATCCCAACTCGCGAACCACGGATACTCCCAGACGTCGGGCATGAGAAGCACATCGTGCGCGTTGAGATGGGTCCAGTCGCCGTTGCGGTTGAGTCCTCGATCCGGCGGTGGTGGCGAAGTCGGGTCGCCACTCAGCCATCGTCTCACGTTGAAGTGGTAGAACTGCTTGGACCACAACAGACCCGCCATCGCTTGACGTAGGACGTCAGCCTCGACCGTACTCGTACCCGCGGGCGTCACCGAAGCCCAGAACTCATCGGCCTCGAGCTTTCGCAGGGCGATCGTCTCGTCGAAAGCGACTTCGTCGAATGCGGGCAACGCGGCATAAGTTTCTGCGTCGGTCTCGTGGGTGAGTCGTACCCGGATGGTCGTAGACGCGCCCGGGGCCACCGTGACCTCGTAATCGAGGGCGGCCTTGGTACCAGTCATCGCGGGGTTCACGCTGGACGCGCCACTGACGACGAAGTCGTTGATGCCATCCTTGGGGTAGGCCAGTCCGTCGACCGCCCCAAAGAGGCGCCGATCGTTCGTCTCGTTCTCACAGAACAACAGTCGAGGATCACCCTCACCGCGGACGCGCAGTGTCCCCGTTCGCGGAGAGTCGGCCACGATGGAACCCGCGTGCGCCGAGAGGCGGGGCGCGACGACATCGGCGTCACCCCAACTCCAGGTGTTGCGGAACCAAAACGTCGGAAGCACCCGCAGCGTCGCGGCGATCGGGCCAGCGTTCTCCACGGTGATCTTCATCAGCAGGTCGTGCGGGCTCTCTTTGGCGTAGTCAACGGTGACTACCCAGTACTTAGAGTCGTCGAAGACACCCGTGTCGAGTAACTCGTACTCCGGCTCCTCCTTAGTACGAGAAGCGTTCGTGGTGATGAGGTCCTCGTAGGGGTACGGAGCCTGGGGGTAGTGATAGCGCCACGAGTTCCACGAGTGCGAGGGCGTCGCATCGGTGTACCACCAATATTCCTTGACATCCTCACCGTGGTTGCCTTGGGGTCCCGAGAGACCGAACATCCGCTCCTTGACGATCGGATCGACGCCATTCCACAACGCCAGCGACAGGCACCAGTTTTGATCCAGGTCACAGAAGCCCGCCATGCCGTCTTCGTTCCATCGGTAGACCCGACTGCGCGCG
>JAJZEN010000046.1 GCA_021828545.1 Actinomycetes bacterium | reverse complement strand
CACCGCACCCGCGAGTCGAATCACCCCTTCACCCTCGTGGAAGTGGATCTCCTCGGTCGAAGTGTCGTCGCTCTAACGAGTGCGCAGCGCGACCGACGACTTATGTCCATTGGTCACCGCGGCCAACTGTCCGCAGGCCGCGTCGATGGACCGGCCGCGCGTATTACGCACGGTGACGTTGATGCCCCGTTCCTCGAGACCCGTGCGAAACTCGTAGACCCGCGCCGAGGCGGTGCCGCGCACCAAGTAACCCGGCGTGGGGTTGAGCGGGATGAGATTGACGTGGGCCTGCAGACTCCCGGCGTAGTCGGCGAGTTCGACCAAGGCCTGGTCGGTGTCATTGACACCGTCAATGAGTGCCCATTCGAAGCTCAGGCGCCGCGACGTCGTCGCGATCCACGTCGCGCACGCGTCGTACAGCCGTTCGAGCGGGTAGCGGCGATTGAGGGGCACGAGTTCGTTGCGCGTCTCGTTGTTCGCGGCGTGCAAACTCACGCACAGCGTGAGGGGGAGGCCCTCGGCGGCCAATCGTTCGATGGCGGGCGCTACGCCCACCGTCGAGACGGTGAGGTGGCGAGCGGACATGCCGCGGTGCTCGTGCAGGCGCCTGACGACGCCCACGGTCACCGGGTAATTGGCGAGCGGCTCGCCCATCCCCATGAAGACGACGTTCGAGAGTCGACGCGGCGCCGCGGCGCGCGCGGCGTACATGACCTGTTCGATCACTTCGCCCACGCTGAGCTGACGCGTGAAACCCGCCTGACCCGTCGCGCAGAAGCTGCAGCCCATCGCGCAACCCGCCTGGGAAGAGACGCAGACCGTGACGCGATCGACGTAGGCCATCAGCACCGTTTCGATAGTGGCGCCGTCGTGCAGACGAAAGACCCACTTGCGCGTCGCCCCGCGATCGCTGGTGACGTCGTGTGCGACCTCGAGCGCCGACGGGAAGTCCTCGGCGAGGCGGTGTCGCAGGGACTTGGAAATCGTGGTGATGTCGGCGATCTCACGCCCCTCGTCCCAGAGGCCCCGCCACACCTGGTGGGCGCGGTACGACGGCTCCGCGTCGAGGTACGTCGCGAGTTGGGCGGCGTCGAGGTCGTAGATCGAAGGCACCGCTCCACGCTAGGGCACGGCGAGCCAACGCCCGTCGCCGCGGGGCCGTGACGCGCGCAGCGCGGCAAACTCTGCTTGACTCGAAGTGCGCCACAAGTCAGCGCGGTACCCCAAGGAGCGCCATGGAACTACACAACACGTCCGCCCTCGTGACCGGAGGGGCCTCGGGTCTGGGCGAGGCCACGGCGCGCGCCCTGGCCCAGCGCGGCGTGCGGGTCGTGGTCGTCGACCTCAACGAGGCGGCGGGCCAGGCCGTCGCGACGGCGATCGACGGCGTCTACGCCGCGTGCGACGTGACCGATCCCGCACAGGTCATCGCGGCGATCGAGGCGGCGACGACGCGCGCGCCGCTGTGGAGCGTCGTGAACTGCGCCGGTATCGCCTGGGCCCAACGCACCATCGGCAAGGACGGCGAGTACGCCTCGGCCCACGACCTCGACGTGTACCGCAAGATCATCGAGGTCAATCTCATCGGCACCTTCAACGTCTGTCGACTCGCCGCGACCGCGATGAGCCGCAACTCCCCCGACCCCGATGGGTGTCGCGGCGCGATCGTCACGACGGCCTCGGTCGCCGCCGAGGACGGTCAGATCGGTCAAGTGGCGTACTCGTCCTCTAAGGGCGGCATCGTCGGTCTCACCCTCCCCCTGGCGCGCGACCTGGCGGCCGTGGGCGTACGCGCCAACTGCGTCCTGCCGGGACTGATCGACACGCCCATCTACGACTTCGCCCCCGACGCACGCGAGTTCAAGGAGCGCCTCGGTCAGGGCGTGCTGTTCCCCAAACGGCTCGGTTTCGCGTCGGAGTACGCGTCGCTCGTCGTCGAATTACTCACCAACAGTTACATGAACGCCGAGTGCGTACGACTCGACGCGGGTATCCGCATGCCACCGAAATGACTCACGCCACCACGTCGCGACGTAGGTAGTGCCGTAGCCCTAACGCGGCGAGGGCGACACCCACGAGGGTCACCCCCGTCAGTCCCGTGAGGTCGAAGGTCTGCACGGGAACGGGCCGCAGGTAGTGAAACGGATCGGCGTCGAGGACCAGCGTCGGCCACTTCAGGATCGGACCCAGGGCGGTGACCACGTAGGCCACCAGGATGAACACCGAACCGATGGCGAAGGCCACGCGCGGGATCCGACCCACCAACCACAGCGCGACCCCCACGAAGAAGGGGACGAGGGCGAGCGAGCTCACGACGGCCTGGGCCACGACCCACAGTGACAGCGTGGTGCCGCTCCAACGCTCCCCCAGCCACATGCCCACCGTGGTGGCCGCGCCGGCGCACGTCACCGCGGCGAGGGCACTCACCACCACGCTCATCACCCACTGGCTCCGCGGGGGTCCCGTGGCCCACGCCACGTCGAGTCGCCCCTTCACCTCGTCGCTCGCCACCGAAGCGATCCACGACATCACGAGGAACGTGAAGGCGACCGAGATCACCTCCGCCGAGAGCGCGATGAAGCCGACCCCCGTCACCATCGCCCCGAACCCGAATCGGTTGAGCAGTTCCACGTACCCGGGATCGGTCGACGCCAGGGCCACCAGGGAGTGGGTCAAGTACCCCAGAATCATGCCGAAGGCGAAGAGACCCGCCGTCCACCACCGCCACACACTCGTACGCTCGCGCCACGCGAAGGTCCACGCCGAACGCAGGAGCAACGGGCGCGCCGCGGCGGAGTCCGCGTGAATCCACAATGCGCCGCCCGCGTCGCGGCGACCCTGTAACCACCAGACGACCGCCACCACGAGGACCGGACCGGCCAGCGCGGGAATGAGGGCGAGGGGGTCGGAGGGCTGGAACGCTCCCACTTTCTCCACCCACCCGAAGAAGGAGAGGTCGCGCAACCACAGCGTCGACGCACTCGCGTCGGCGATAACGCGCAGGAAGAACGCCACGACGACGACGAACATCGCGGCCTGGCTCGCGCTACGCCGCGGGGCGGCGACCTGTGCGCACAGCAGCCCCGCCACCGCGCCGGACCACGCGGCGGCCACGACCCCGAGTCCGAAGTAGAGCGAACCGAGGGGGGACTGTCCCCCGACCAGCAACACCAGCGTCGACGCGGTCCCCACGACGACGCCCGTCTCGGCCAGGACCAACGTCGTTGTCCGCAGGACGCTGAAGCGGTCACGGCGCCCAATCACGAGGACGTCCCAGGAGCCGTCATCCTCGTGCGATCGCGTGGCGCGCGTCGCACCGAGCGCGGCCCACACCGCGACCGTCAAGAGGAGGAAGGTGCCCATCTTCCACACCACGAAGACTCCGCCATTATCTAGAGTCGCCACGCGTCCGTAGAGCGCGGCCACCGCGGGATTGCGCACCAGGGGGATCAAACCGGCCATACCGATCGCCCCTCCACTCGCGTTGAAGGATTGCAGGCCGATGGCCACGACGCCGGCCACCAGGACGCTCACTAGGACGGTGCTCGCGCGCAACTCGCGCCAGGTCACGGCCCGCACCGACGTCACGGGGCGCCTCACGCGATCGGTGGTTGGTCGTAGTAACTGAGGAAGATCTCCTCGAGCGACGCTTCGCGACCGTGGACGGCGGTGACCTGCGAGGTGGCCAACGCGGCGAAGAAGGCAAGGGGTGACCCCACGACGCGCACACGCACCCCGTCGGGGAGGAACTCGCACGAGGCGACCCCGG
>JAJZEN010000106.1 GCA_021828545.1 Actinomycetes bacterium | reverse complement strand
TGGCGTACCTGACCTACTACGTCTGGACGGACTACAACCAGCCGTCCAACGAGGCGCACTACGTCTCCTACGACGCGGCGCTCATCTTGGTCGTGCTCGTGCTCATCATGTTGGTGGCGGCGCGCGTCATCGTCGCGCGCACCCAGAGAAATTCCGAGCGCTCCCGGTAGTCACTCGAGTGCCGCCCCGCCAGCTCCTCGCGGGGCGCGATCACGTGGCGACGTCGGCCATTCGCGCGCCGGTCGGCTCGACGCTGCCAATGTCCCCACGGATATCTGGGCGGTCGCGCGGTGCTGTGAGCGAATGGCCGCCGTCAGCCCCGCGCGCGACGTTCAGGAACCCGCCGGAAAGATGGACGCGAGGTTGGAGACCGAGGGGTGCGTGAGGCCCGCCGGTCCTTGTCCGAAGACGCGCAGGATGTTATTGGTGATCGCCGACAGTACCGGCGCGGGACACTGCGGGTTGGTGCTCGGGCACGGCGCGAGGTCGCCGACCCAGACGTTGTTGCCGGTGTCGAGGGTGCCCGCGTGGCTGGTCGGATTGGTGAAATAGACCATGTCGGAGTAGCTCACGCCGTTCCACGTCGCTCCGCCCACGGTCGCCTGGCCGAGTGGAATGGGTGAGTGGCCGAGGACGTCGAGGTTCGCCGGTTCGCCCGGCGACGCGATGACGTGATCGAAGTCCGAGGCGACGACGTCGGGGATGGAGGAGCCGTTCACGAGACCGGTATGGGCGTAGACCCACGAACTGGCGTCGGAGACGACCATTGGTACGAAGACGAGGGGGGCGAGGAATCCGCTGTACTGCACGCCGATCTGGGAGATCGGCGACCAACTCGCGGGCGGTGACTCCCACGTGTTACCGGTCACGTTCATGGGGTCCGTGCCCTTGGCGTAGAGCGGGTCCTCGTAGGAGTTGCGGTAGTCGACCACCTGACGGTTGAGGCCGAGGATGGAGGGCTCGAGGCGAACGTGGCGCACCATGGCGGCCGCGCCGAAGAAGATGACGTTGAGCCCCTGGGCCTGGGCGTGCTGGAGGGCGAGCCGCTCGGAGTACGTCCAGGCCTCGTCGTGGTCCAGCGTGATGAGCACCTTGTGATCGGCGAGGACGTTGGGGACCGTGGCGAGGGTGATGTCGGTGATGTAGGTGACGTCGAGGCCCTCTTTCTCCATCAACGCGACCAGGGGGTACTCGTTGGTCAAGAAGTCCGAGGACCCGTTGCCGCCGGCGTAGGGTCGATCGAAGGAGACGACGCGCGCGCGATTACAGACCGGGTAGGTGCTGTTGTCGATGATGCAATTGCCCTGCCCCGAGTAGAAGGAGAAGCCCCCGTAGGTGTTCCAGGCCTGCTCGACCATCGAGCGGTTCACGACCACGTAGGTGGCGGTGCTCTGGGGGTCCCACACGGTGAGCAGGATGTAGCTCTGGGCCAGGGGTCCGGCGACGAGTTTGAGCAGGTAGTCCCCGGGCACGAAGGCCGAGGTGACCGGCATCGTCAAGGACATCTTCCAGTTCCAGCACGCGACCATGTTGATCGAGGTATCGAGCGGGCACGCGGGTTGGTCGACGCCCTTCTCGGTGGGAGAGGTCCAAATCAGTCGCGCCCCCTTCCCCTGGTACCACCCCATGCGGTAGGCCTCGACGTGAAACGAGGGCGACGTGGTGGTCACGTAGATATTGACGCTTTGACCTAACTGCGCCGAGGTCGACGTCGCGTACCCCTGGATGGCCGAGGGGTTGGTGCCCGGTGTGATGCGCCAGTTGGTCGTGCCGGCCTTGAGATTCTCCTGGATGATCGCGGCGGATCGTACGCCGTCGGGTCCCGGCAACGCGGGAGTCAGGGTCGTGGTCGTGGTCGGGGCAGTTGGCGACACCGGTGCGTTCACCACCTTGTCCGACACCACCGTAGCGATGACGACCAGGATGAACGCGCTGATCACGACGAACGGCACACGCCCTAGACCTCGTGAATCGTGACGCGCCACGCTACCTTCCTAGTGTGCGACGTCGCCGCAGCCCCCACCAAATTCTATGCACGCCACGTCGGGGGCTCGTTCGCCACGAGATGGGCCCCTCGCGGGGTCCCCCGGCGATATTCGGGTCGTCGTGACCACGATGAGTGCGGGCCCACGAGACGAATCTTCCTCGAACGAATGGCGAGTGAGGTGGTTTCATATTTTTGCTCGTCGAAGGCCGCGGGACCATTTTCGAACTCCGCGCCAACGACGCCTCCGGGCTGGTCACCAGTCCACTGGGGAGTTCCACGTCGCGGTCGATGCGCCGGGGTCGGCCGTTTGGGGTGTTAATGCGAACCACTATTATTAAGGGACGCTGTCCGGTCCACGGTCGATTCGTGGACGTGGCCGAGAGGAACGTGAGCATGAGTGCGGGACCTTCACGCGTTGCGTCGCCTCACGGCGTTGACCTCCCCCGCGTGACCGAGAGGTCACTGCGCCAATCTTTTCGACTGTGGGACCTCGTCCCGCTCTCGATCTCGAGTGTCGGACCGCTCTTCTCGGTCGCGGCGACGGGCGGCGTCATGGCGGCCCAGGCGGGCTGGTGGACGTTACCGGCGATCGTGATCCTCGCCGTGCCCTTCATCATCTCCAGTTTCGTCTTTCGTTTGCTCAACCGTCATTTCCCGAACGCCGGCGCCTCCTACCACTGGTCGGCCAAGGTCATTGGCAAGGGCGTCTCGCGATACCAGGCCTGGATTTTGCTCCTGGCCTACTTCTTCTCCATCCCCCCCATCGCTATCCCCGCGGGCTCGTACACCCTGGCGCTGATCGCGCCGCACTCTCACCCGAGCGCCGTGGTCCAGATGGCGGTCACCCTCTTTTGGATTGCCTTTGCGGCCGTGCCGTTGTTGCTGGGTGGTCGACCCACGGCGGTCATCACTCAGATATTCTTCGCCGTCGAGATGGTGTCGCTCGCGGGATTTGGCATCTTTGGTGCGCTGAGTTGGCATCGACTCGCGGTCCCGATCCACTTCGGGCCCCCGCCCATTGGGGGAATTCTGATCGTCGCGGTGGTGGCGGCCACCATTCTCGATGGCTGGGAGATCGACAGCTACGCCGCGGAGGAGTCGCAACGCCCCCGGGACCACCCGGGAATCGGCGGCATCATCGGTGCGTTCGGTGCGCTCGCGTTCTACGCCATTTTGTATCCCTTGATGCTCGGCGAGACCCCCCTGCGACTCCTGGCGAACTCGACAGATCCGCTCGCCGTGTGGTCGCACCGATTACTCCCGGGGGCGCCGTGGGCCATGCTCATACCGATTCTGCTGTCTACGGCGGGCGGGTTATGGCTAACGAGCTTCATCCTCTCGCGGGCCCTGTTCGCCATGGGTCGAGAACATTTGGTGCCCAATGGTTTCGCCAAGCTCAATCGACATTCCGTGCCCCACGTCGCCATTATCGTGTCGCTCGCAATGGCGACCCTCGTCGTCGGGGTGCAGATCTTTGTCTCGTCGCTCTCGTCATTCTTTTCGCTCGTGTTATCGGCCGCGGGATTCTTCTTGTTGGCGGAGTTCTTCCTGGATTCGATCACCGCGGTCGTCTTCTTGTCGGTCGGCCATCGGCGCGTCGATAGCGCCGCATTGAAGCCGCACTCCCACCGCCTACTGTTACTAGGGGCCATTTTTTCCAGTGTGGTCATGGGTCTATTGATCGTGGGATTCTTCATCTACGGTCCCCGCGCGATTGGCGGTGGCGTTGACATAATCTTCGCGGTGCTGTTGGCCGCGGGGTTCATCTTCGCCGGGTGGTAGAAGCGTCAC
>JAJZEN010000115.1 GCA_021828545.1 Actinomycetes bacterium | reverse complement strand
CCGTGGGACCCTCGAAGCGGGTCCGACCAGAGGACCACGACGACGCGCACCATCGGCGTGTCCTACGGCGGCGGGACCGAGGTACCGCGAACCATCGTCGCTCCAATATCAATCGACCGCGACCTCGACCTCGACCTCTTACCTGCCGTGACGGCGTGATCACCCGGGGCGTCGGCGCCACTCAGCCATCACGTCGGAGGATTCCGTGAGCGCGACGACAACCCTGCCTCTGCGAGCGTCCGGTGACGAGACCCCGGTGAGCGCTCGTCACCTCGACGCGACGAGCTCTCCGTACGATGAGGAGCGTGCGTATTCCTCCAACCCCACGGCGCTCCTGCTCCGGTTGGGGACGTCGTCGGCGTGACGCAGGGGTCGCCCTGACTCCATCGCCGTGGTCCCGGTGAAGATATTCCCCGTATCTCAGACGGCGCGCGCCGCGCCGCCACGAACGCGTAAGCGCGTTGATCGTCGCTCACGAGACGCCGCGCTCCTCTTTCTTTCCAGCATCCAGTATTTCCTCGTGCAGTATCTCGTCGCCCTCGACTGGCCGCACCCCTACAGCCTCACCATGAATACCATCAGCGATCTCGGAAATACGACGTGCGCGACATTTCACCAACGTCACGTCTGTTCGCCCCTGCACGCCGTGATGAACGTCTCACTCTTCGTTCTGGGATTCACGATGGTCGTCGGTGCACTTCTATTGCGACACGACCTCGACCATTCTCGGACTCGTTCGGTCGGTCTCCTCCTCCTACTGTTCGCCGGTGCGGGAGTGAGCACCGTGGGGTTCTTTCCGGAGAACACCGTTGCGACGGTGCACGCGGTGGGTGCGTCGTTACCCTTTTTGCTGGGGAACGCCGGTCTCGTGGCGCTCGGAGTCTCGTTGGACGCGACGCGCGCCTTTCGCGCGCTCACCGTATCGGTAGGCGTCGTCACCCTCGTTGCGTTGCTCCTGTATTCGCGGGGTCAGTACTTTGACCTGGGCGAGGGGGGCATGGAGCGGGTCGTGGCCTACCCACAGACGATCTGGCTCATCTTCTATGGCGGGTACTTGTGGAGGAGGTCGACTCGCGCCGCCCCCACCCGCCGGCACGACAGGGCTTGCACCTGATCTCGCCGTTGAGGAGCGCGAACCGAGCTACGCCCACGTGCACTCTCGTGAACATTTCGCCGAGGGTGTTAGCCAATGTTGTGCGCCCCGTGTTGCCGATGAGTGGTGCGGACCCCATACTCGGGTCATGACCCTTGACGATCAGCCTCACCGTCAAGATCCTCATCGCACCGCGCGGCGACGGGGCCACGGCCCCGCGGATAATTGCGTGCGCCAAGCAGGTATTCTGTTCGTCGCCACGGCCGGTATTGGTCTGGTCAGTGACGTCACCCCCGGCCTTATCGGCCACGGACACCGCGTGTCGCTCTACCTCGACGGCGCGACGTTGTTCGTGGGGTTGGTTCTACTTGCACTCCAGCACTGGCGCCCGCTTGGTCTCGCCGCACCGTTCGCCCTACCCGCTCTGGCCATGGCCGACGTCGCGACGAACAACGCGTTTGGCTTCGTGCCACCGGCGACCTACGGCACCTGGTTCGTCCTCGTCTTCGTCTGGGTGGGCATCTGGTACCCCCCTTGGACCATCGGAGTCCTCACCCCCTTCGCGGTCGTCTCCTATCTCACCCCCCTCTTCGTCGGCCCGGCGCCCACCCGTGGCGTAGTGGATTCCGTTGTCCTCGTCATTCCCGCGGCAATCCTCGCGGGCACGACGGTCGCCCACTTCACGAACCGGTTGCGCTCATCGGCGTTGGAACGTGAGATGCTACTCAGCAACGTGGGACGCCAAGCAGTGACCGATGAACTCACGGGAGTCGGCAATCGACGACTCGGAGAGCTGCTCCTCGCGTCACTGGTCGTCGGTGACGCCCTGGCCCTCCTCGACCTTGATCACTTCAAGGAGATCAATGACGCCTACGGTCACCCAGAGGGCGATCGCTTCTTACGCACCTTCGGCGATTTTCTCAACTCGTCGTCACGCGAGCGCGACGCGGTGGCGCGGATGGGGGGTGAGGAGTTCATGATCGTCATTCGTGGAGCGGGGCTCGAAGGTGAAGCCATCATCGCTCGACTCCTCGAGTCCTGGCGCTCGCGCGAGCCCTTGACCAGCTTCAGCGCCGGAGTGGCCGTCCATAAATCGCGCTCGGGCCCCGATCTGACATACGCCGCCGCCGACCGTGCCCTCTACGAAGCGAAAAAGGGGGGTCGAGACCGTGTCGCCCTCGCTCGTGGGGCACTCTGAGGCCGGCGTCAGTCCCTTCGACTCTCCCACCACGTGCGACGCTCAACGTCGTGGACTGGAGGTAGTAGCGACCGGGCAAAACACCTTGGGAATCGAACGCACCGTCGACGTGAGAAAGCCCTCACTCCGGCGCGACGGTCTCCTCACCGTGGGCGATTCGACCCAGTTCCCACAACTCCCTGAGGGATGACGACGCGTCGGCGCAAATATCACTAGAGTCCGAACGTACCTCGAATTGTGAGTATCGTTTCCCCGCGCATTGATGCGGACGAAAGCAGGTTAATCGTGAGGATCGGGCCTGTCCACTCGACGAAGGCAATGATCGGCGGCGCGAACGAGCGAGGCGCCCGCCACGTCACCCTCGGGGTTGCTCGTGACTGACGGAGGACCCGGTGAGTCGACGGCCACACTCGCCGCATCGCTCGCGCAGAGCGAACTGCGATTTCGATTGGCCTTCGAGGGGAGCATGGCTCCGATGGTGTTCAGCGATACGGCGGGAAGATTTTTGTCGGTCAATGAGGCATTCTGCAAGATGTGCGGACGGAGCAAGGAAGAACTTATCGGACGCGATTCGAAGCACTTCACCTACCCCGACGATATCGGTATCACCGAGAACGTCTACGCGCTCGTCCGCTCGGGCGAAGTTGGCGAACATCGATACCACAAGCGGTTCCTGCACACGAGTGGTCGCATCGTCTTCGCCGAGGTCTCCATGTGTTCCGCCCGAGGCGACGCGGGCGAGCTGCTGTTCTTCGTCTCTTCGGTGCGCGACGTCACGGAAGAACGTGCACTCGCGGCCCAACTCTCCTTCCAAGCCCTTCACGACCCCCTCACCGGACTGGCGAACCGAGCACTCTTCGACGATCGCCTCGTTCAGGCGCGCTCGAGGAGCGCTCGCGACAAGAAGCTGGGGGCCATCTTGCTATTGGACCTCGATGACTTCAAGGGGGTCAACGACTCCTTCGGACACCTCGTCGGTGACCAGTTACTCGTGGAAGTAGCCCTTCGATTCAAGAACGTGACGCGCAGTTCTGACACGCTGTGCCGCTTCGGGGGAGACGAGTTTCTCTATCTCGCCGAAGGACTCTCGTCACGAGAGGAGGCGAGTCTGGTGGCCCAGCGGCTACTTAACGCCCTTTGCGAACCCTTCGTCTACGACAACATCCGCATCACACAGCACGCGAGTATCGGCATAGTGGTGTGGGACGACGAGAGACGCGACAGCGCTGAACTCGTCCAAAACGCGGACGCCGCCATGTACGAAGCCAAGAAGAAGGGGCGCAATCGATCGGTGCACTACACCCCGACCATTGGTCAAGAAGCCACACACCGCTCTACGTTGGTCCAGCAATTGCGCGCCGCCATCTCCGAGGGCGACGTGGTCATGCACTTTCAACCCATCATTGATCTGGCGTCGAATTCCATCGTGGGATTCGAAGCCCTCATGCGCTGGCATCATCCCGAGCGAGGATGGATCCCACCCGACGTCT
>JAJZEN010000153.1 GCA_021828545.1 Actinomycetes bacterium | reverse complement strand
GGGGGCGACCTTCCTATTTCGAACCGACGAAGTGAATCAGGCCTTGATGCTCGTGGCCGTGAGGACTGACTTGGTCAGCTTGCCCGTGACGCTCACCTTGAGCCCGTCCTTGAGGTCCTTCGCGGCCCCCTTGGTGAACTTCGTCATTTTGGAGTAGTCCACGGCGTAGTGGCTCTTACCCGACGTCAGCGCGAAGACGTCCTTGCCCTTGGCGACCGACTTGACGGTGCCGTTATACGTCTTGGCCGCCACGGGCTTGGCCTTGGCCTTGGTCGCCGCGTTCGCCGGCGCCGCGACGACGGCGCTCGCGCCGAGTGATCCGACGAGAACGAGGGTCGGGACCAGTGCCGTGGTGAAAATCTTCATATGAATCTCCTTGGGGTTGAGGGGGTGCTTCTGAGTCACTCACCGCGACGAATTTCGACGCAGTGGGGTGCCTCATTGATGAATATATCGAGACGCGACGTCACGGCGGAGGGGAGAAGAGTAAAGAATCGGACAAGAATAATTCTTGATGAGCGCACTTAAATATGTTCTTAACTCGGGTGTACCTGTCTCTTATGCGACGGTCGGGAACGTCGACGACGGGCCCTAGGAGTTAGGGTTCGTCGCGACGTTCGGTAGCGTCACCAGCACGTCGATTCCTCGTGGTGTCGCCTCGTGCAAGGCCACTGATCCCCCCGAGAGTCGAACGAGTTGATCGACGATCGAGAGGCCCAGACCGGTACCGTCATTGGCGTTGTCGCTGCCGCGCCAGAATCGTCGTAATGCGAAGTCGCGCTCGTCGGCGCGCAGGCCGCGCCCCGAATCCACGACGTGCAACAGTACGGACTCTCGCGACGCGCGGACCACCACGCGGATGGTACCGCCGCGCGGGGTCGCGTCAAAGGCGTTCGAGAGGAGATTGTCGAGGATTTGCTCCAGCGCGTCGGGAATCAACGAGACCTTGATGCCCGAGGCGACGTCGATCTCGAGGGTGAGGGCGTTCTCGTCCGCCAGCGCGCGCCAAATCTCCGCGCGTTCGACGACGACGTCGCGCACGTCCACGTTGACGAATTGCGGCGAGGCCGATTCCAGCCGGGCGAGGGCGAGAAGGGAGTCGACGAGGCGGTTGAGTCGTGCGACCTCGCTGAGCACGCTGGCGAAATCATCGCGCGAGTCCGGGCTAGAACCGTGTTGGAGATTCTCCAGGTGCAGTTGCAGCGCGGTCAGCGGTGTTCTCAGTTGGTGGGAGGCGTCTTCGACGAAGGCGCGCTGAGCCTCGAGGAGCGTGATGAGGCGATCGGACGTGGCGTTGATGACCACGGCGAGACGCCGGAGTTCGTCGGGGCCCGAGTCGACGGGGACGCGGGCGTTGAGTTCTCCGGCCCCGATCGCCTCGACCGCCACACCGATGCGGCGCAGCGGGCGAACCATCGAACCCGATACGAGCAGTGCCAGCAGGAAAGCGATGGCGAACATCGCGAGTCCGTAGAGGATGAGTTCCGTCCAGTTGTGGTGAATCTGAGAATTGTTGACGTTCACGGCGAAGGTCACGATGAGTACGGGGTGCGAGATGTGACGAGACGCGTCCGCGCCGCGGTGTATCGCTACGGCCACGTAGAACTGCGGACCATCGTGGGAACCACCAGGGGTTTGACCCGAGAGCTCGTGAGCGAGGGCCAAACCCGCCACGTGGATCAACGCGGCGTCGTGCGCCTGGCTCGGCGTGGTGGCGATCAGGGCCACGGCGTCGTTGACCACGAGGACCTGTCGACCCGTCTGCTTGGCGTAGGTGTCAGCTAACCGGATCGCGCGCGCCAACTCGTTGTGGCTCAGTGCGTCGCTCAACAGCGCCGAGAGCGCACTGGTGTCGCGCTTGAGAGTGGCGATGGTAGTGGCACTCTCGTGGGTCTCGAGTGTGATGCCGAGGGGGACGATCAAGAGGCTCGTGGCCAGGAAGGCGAAGAGGACGAATCCGAGGAGGAGTCGTCGTCTCATTGGGGATTCGCGACAATCTTGAAACCTACGCCGCGCAGGGTCTCGATGAGGTCGCCGTTGCCGAGCTTTCGTCGCAGCGAGGCGACGTGGACGTCCATCATCTTGGTCGTACCGAACCAGTGGGGTCCCCAAACGGCGTCGAGCAATTCCTGACGGGTGATGACCGCACCCGGATCACGGGCGAGGAATTCGAGAATTCCGAATTCCTTGGGCGTGCACGCGATCCTTTTCCCGTTCACGGCCACCGTGCGATTGCGCCGGTCGATGTCGATGGCGCCGAGGCTCTGCGTGGTCAACGCATCGAGGTCGTGCGACGCCACGCGACGCATCACGGCGTTGATGCGTGCGACGAGTTCTCTGACCCCGAAGGGCTTGACCACGTAGTCGTCCGCGCCGAGGTCGAGACCCGCGACGCGCTCCTCCTCGGCACCCCGGGCGGTCACCATAATGATGGGCGCGTCGCTCACGGCACGGAGGGCGCGGAAGAGTTCCGTGCCGTCGCGGTCCGGGAGTCCGAGGTCGAGCAGGATGAAGTCGGTGGGGAGGGCATTGAGGGCGGCGGCGGCGGTCGGGGCACGCTGAACGTCAAATCCCTCTCGTGCCAGGCCACTGGTGAGGGCCGCCGCGATTGGATCGTCGTCCTCGACGACCAAAATACGCACGTGTGAAGTATCGTCGATGGCGTCACCGTGGTCGCGCACCTTTATCGATTCTTTACCTCGTCGCCGAGAACACCGACGCGCTAGCCCTCCCCGCGAGGAGCCCCCGTCGCGTCCCTCGAGCCGGGTCTCACCACCCCGCCCGAGGTTCCCTCGGGCCCGGTGGTGTCGCGCCACCACAGGGCCGGAACGATGGTGGCGACTCCGAAGAGGCCGCCCACCACGCAGGTGCCGTTCCAGCCGTAGTGCGAGTAGGCGAAGCCCGAGGCCAGGGAGCCCACCGCGGCACCGATGAAGAAGCACACCATGTACACGCTGTTAATGGTGCTGCGCTGGCCGGGTGCGATGGCGTAGATGATGGACTGATTGGCCACGTGGATCCCCTGGGCGCCCGCGTCGAGCAGGATGATGCCCACGACGATCAGTAGGACGTCGTGGCGACCGACGTAGAGCACGCCGAAGGCGACGGCGATGACCAGCGCGGCCGCCATGGTGGCGGCGCCCGTGCGTCCGCGGTCGGCGAGGCGGCCCGTCACGTTGGCCGCCGTGATGCCCGCGAAGCCGAAGAGTCCGAAGAGTCCGATCACGCCGCTCGAGTAGTGGAAGGGTGGTCCCGAGAGATGGAAGGCCAAGGTCGACCACAGGACGCTGAAGGCACCGAAGGCGGTGGCGCCGAACCACCCGCGGCGGCGCAGTTGTGACGAATCGCGCATCATTGCGAGCCCTCCGGTCAAGAGGTGGCGGTACTGCGTGCGATCGCGCGAGCGCTCCTCGGGGAGTAGGAGGCGCATGACGAGGGCCATCACCACCAGGAGCCCGGCCGAGACCTGGTACACGCCGCGCCAGCCGATGGCCTGGGAGATCACGCCCGACAGGGTTCGTGACAAGAGCACCCCACCGAGGAGCCCGGTCATGAGTTGGCCCACTACGCGACCGCGTTGGTCGTCGGGGGCCAGGTCGGCGCCAAAGGGGATGATGATTTGACCAGCCACCGACGAGAGTCCGATGAGGACCGTGAGCGCCGCGAAGAACGCGAAGGAGTGCACGAAGCTCGCCCCCAGCATCGCCGCCGCGGCCAGGAGGAAGACGGCCACGATGAGACCGCGACGCACGAACATGTCGCCCAGGGGCAAGAGGAAGAACAGTCCGATG
>JAJZEN010000009.1 GCA_021828545.1 Actinomycetes bacterium | reverse complement strand
AGGTAGATCGTCGCGTGCGCCAGGTTGAGCCGCGCCTCAGGTAGGCCGACGAATTCCACCGCGCGCGCCGCCGACTCCGCCACCACCAGGGCGTGCGAATCGGCGAGGCCCACGTCCTCGGACGCCAGAATCACCAGGCGACGCGCGAGGAACCGCGCACTCTCCCCGGCCTCGAGCAGGGTGACGAGCCAGTAGAGCGCCGCGTCGGGGTCCGAGCCGCGCACCGATTTGATCAGCGCCGACACCTGGTCGTAGTGAGTGTCGCGCGATTGGTGCACGAGACGGCCATCGCGGGCCAACGAGACGTGCTCGCGCGTGACCACTGCGTGCTCACCGTTCTGGAACGCGTCACCGGCCGCGAGGATGATCGCGGTGTCGAGCGTGGTGAGCATCGATCGCGCGTCGCCGTCGGCGCTGGCGACGAGCGCGTCGAGCGCTTCGTCGTCGACCCACGCTCCGCGCAGCGTCATTGCGCGCGCCAGCAGCACCCGCAGGGCGGCCCCGTCGAGCGGATGCAGTCGCCACAGGGTCGTACGACTCATGAGGGCGGCGTTGACCTCGAAGTAGGGATTCTCCGTCGTCGCGCCGATGAGAACGATCTCTCCGTTCTCGGTGGCCGGCAACAAGAGGTCCTGTTGGGACTTGTTGAAGCGATGCACCTCGTCGATGAAGAGCACCGTGGACTGCGCGCGTTCACCCAGCAATTGTCGCGCGCGCTCCAGCGCGTCGCGCACCTCCTTGACGCCACTCGACGCCGCCGACACGCTTTCGGTGGCGTAGCCCGCGCGCGAGGCCACGAGACGAGCCAGGCTCGTCTTACCGGTGCCCGCGGGCCCCCAGAAGATCATGGACGTGAGTCGCTGGGCTTCGACCATACGCCGCAGCGCTCCGCGCGGACCCACCAGGTGGTCCTGTCCGACGACCTCGTCGAGGGTCGCGGGGCGCAGCAGTTCCGCGAGGGGCGCAGTCGCGCGAAGGCGCTGGGCCCGGGCGTCGTCAAAGAGGGACGTCGCTATCCCTTCGGGGCGAACGTGAGGCGAAGGTCGCGGATCTGGCGTTCGGTGATGCCCTTGGGCGCCGAGGTCATCAGGTCGGCGCCGGACTGGGTCTTGGGGAACGCGATCACTTCACGGATATTGTCCTCCCCGGCCAGAATCGCTACCAGGCGGTCGATACCAAAAGCGAAGCCCGCGTGCGGGGGGGCCCCGTACTTGAAGGCGCCCAGGAGGAAACCGAAGCGCAGGGCCGCTTCTTCCTCGCTGATTCCTAGCGCAGTGAAGATCCTCGACTGGATGTCGGCGCGGTGGATTCGTACCGAACCACTGCCCAATTCCCAGCCGTTAAGCACGAGGTCGTAGGACTGCGAACGCACTCTCATGGGATCGGTGTCGATCAGATCCACGTCGTCGAGGTGGGGCATCGTGAAGGGGTGGTGGGCCGAGACGAGGTGACCATCCTCGTCGACGCCCTCGAAGAGGGGGAATTCGGTGATCCAGACGTAGCGGTGAGGACCATCGCTCACCGGGGGTGCCCCAATGGTGAGTCGCAGGGCACCGAGGACCTTACTCGCGACCACGTACTCGTCCGCTACGACGAGAACGAGGTCGCCGAACCGTGCGTCATCGAGGGCCTTGATCGCCGTGGTTTCGGACTCCGAGAGGAATCGCGCCAGTGGCGAATCCAAACCCTCGGCGGTGACGCGGAACCAGGCGAGCCCCCGGGCACCGAGTGTCTTGGCCTGTTCGGTCAAGGCGTCAAGTTTCGAACGAGTGAAGTCGCCTCCGCCCGGCACGCGAATCGCCTTGACGCACGGCGCACCGAACGCCTTGACCTCGGTGCCGGCGAAAGCGGAGGAAAGGTCGTGTAGACGCATCTCGAATCGCAGGTCGGGCTTGTCGGTGCCGTAGTACTCGAGGGCGTCGGCCCAGGTCATGGCGCTGATGGGTCCGGGGCGCTCGCCGGTCGCGACCTGCGCCGCGTCGAGAACGGCCTCGGACACGAACGCGAAGATGTCCTCTTGGGTGACGAAACTGGCCTCCACGTCGAGTTGCGTGAATTCGAATTGGCGGTCGGCGCGCAGGTCCTCGTCGCGTAAGCACCGGGCGATCTGGAAATAGCGGTCGACACCACCCACCATCAAGAGTTGCTTGGCGATCTGGGGACTCTGGGGCAGGACGTAGAACTCACCGGGATGCAACCGCGAGGGCACGACGAACTCGCGCGCTCCCTCGGGGGTGGGCGCCCACAGCAGCGGGGTCTCCACTTCGCAGAATCCCTGGCGCTCCATGGCCCGTCGAAGGGTCGAGTTGACCACCGCGCGCAGGCGTAGGTTGCGCTGCATCTTGTCGCGGCGGATATCGATGTAGCGGTACTTGAGGCGAACCTGCTCGTCGACGTCGGCGCGTTCGTCGATCTGGAAGGGTGGGGGTTCGGCCGCCGAGAGAATTTCCACCTCGCAGTCGGTCAGTTCGACCTCGCCGGTCGCGAGGCGGTCGTTCAGCGTCCCCTCGGGACGACGAGTGACGCGACCGGTGACGCGTAGAACGTACTCACTGCGTACGTCCACTGATCCGTCGACCACCGCCTGGACCACACCGGAGTGGTCACGAAGGTCCAAGAACGCTAGGTGTTCGCCGTGTTCACGACGCTTCGCGACCCAGCCGCACACGCTCAAGGTCTGGCCGATCATCGACGCGTCGACCGAACCGCACAGTAGGTCGCGCAGGCTGGTGGCTTCACTAATCTCAGTCATATTCTCTCTACTCGTGTAAGAAGGCGAGCAACGCCGTCGTCAAGTCCCCGCGCGCGACGCGGTGTTGCGTGCGTTCGTCGTCACCGTTACGCAGGTCCCTCATCGTAACCTCGCCGGCGGCGAGTTCCTGGGGACCGATCAGCAACGCGATGCGCGCACCGGAGCGATCGGCCAATTTCATCTGCGACTTCATTGAACGGCCGTCGAAGGCCCGCTGGACCGCGAGTCCCGTCGCGCGGAGTTGGTCCGCTAGGGTGCTCGCCACGTCCAACCCCGTGGTGTCTACGATGAACACGTCGGTGGTGCGCTGGATCAAGGGTCGGTTCACGCCTTCGGCCTCGCGCGCCAGCAGGAGCCGTTCGATCCCCGATCCAAAGCCAATACCGCTGGTGGGTTTGCCCCCTAACTGTTCGGCCAATCCGTCGTAGCGCCCGCCGCCCCCGATGGCGTTCTGGGCACCCCCGAGTGCGTCGGCGACGAATTCGAAGGTCGTGCGGCTGTAGTAGTCGAAGCCGCGCACCAGGCGCGGCTCGACCATGGAGTCCACGCCGAGTTCGCCCAGTCCGCGACGTACCGCGGCGAAGTGCGTCGCGCAATCCACACAGAGGAAATCGGGAAGCATCGGACCGTCACTGGTCACCGTGACGCACTCGGATTTCTTGCAGTCGAGCACCCTCAGCGGATTTGCGGACCACGTGGGTCGGTGTTCGTCGCACAGTTGATCACGGTGTTCGTCGAGGTGCCCGCGGAGCACCTCGACGTAGCGGCGACGACAGTCAACGTGGCCCATGGAGTTGATGAGCAGGCGCACCCGCGACAGTCCCAGTGCCTGATAGAAACGCCACGCCAGGCTTATGACCTCGACGTCCACCGCGGGATCGTCGCTCCCGAGGACTTCCACGCCGAGTTGATGATGCTGGCGGTAGCGTCCGGCTTGTGGTCGTTCGTAACGAAACGCGGGTGTCACGTACCAGGCCTTGTAGGGCGTCGTCGGTTGGTGTTGGATGAAGGCGCGCACCACCGAGGCGGTTCCCTCGGGGCGTAGCGCGTACGTGCGCCCACCGCGATCCTGGAAGACGTACATCT
>JAJZEN010000008.1 GCA_021828545.1 Actinomycetes bacterium | reverse complement strand
GCAGTGCCTCGACGGCTGAAGTAGACAGCACGCGCGAGACGAACCACCAATTTGCCCTTGGGGAATCAGGCCTCCACGCCCAGGTCAAAGTAACTTCGGATTAAAGGTCGCCGTACGCACACCCGTTTCAGCCAGTTCGTCGATCCAACTGGTCCAGACGCACAAGTCCGCACGCATTCGCTGGTCAACAAAAATCGCCACGGAACTCGCCACGCGGCCTGTCGCGAACCCCTCGATGCCCCCGTCATTGAATCGCAAAAGTTCCTACGCGACGGGTCCCGACTCTACGAGACGACGCGCCCGAAGGGAATACCGTCGATCCGCTGGGGAATCTCCAGTGGATTGTCGTCGCGCAGGGTGTCGGGTAACCACTTAGCCGCGACGCCCTGATACGAGACTGGCCGCAACCAACGACGGATTGCGGTGGCACCGACTGACGTGAAGAGAGAATTCGTCGCCGCGGGATGGGGGCCGCCGTGATGCATGGACCACGAGACGCCAACTCCGGTGGGATACCCGTTGACGATGACCCGACCCGCCTTCGTGACACCTCGGGCCAGAAGCGCGGGCGCCATCTCGTCGTCGTCACTCACGTGCAAGGTGAAAGTCAGCGCTGGATCGAGCGAATCCAGGGCGGCGTCGAGTTGGTCGAAAGATTCGTAGCGCACGATGACCGCCAGAGCGCCGAAGTACTCACGCATGAGGGCTTCACGCTGGGAGCCCAGAGTCGCGACGTCGACACCGAAGAGTGCCGCAAAAGAACCAGCGTCACTGGGTGACGAGGTCGAACGAGCCAGGAGTTCCAGGCCGCCTTGCCCCGCAAGTTCGTCCACGCTGGCTTCGAAATGTTCGCGTATCGAAGCGCTCAACATCGTCGCGCCTGCGCCTTTCTTGAGGGCCGTGATAGCCGAAGCCACTAGTGCGTCGCCATCGACACCGACGGGAACGAAGAGGAGTCCGGGCTTGGTACAGAATTGACCCGAACCGAGAGTGACGGACGCCACCAGCCCTTCACCCAAGGCGACGGCGCGCTCGGCAGCCGCGGACGGCGAAACGACTAAGGGATTGACACTTCCGAGTTCGCCGTAGAAGGGAATCGGCACCTCGCGTGCCTGGGCTCGGTTACAGAGTGCGCGACCGGCGGCGTAGGAACCAGTGAAGCCCACCGCGGCGACCTCGGTGTTCTCGACGAGAGCGATGCCCGCCTCGAGTCCGAATATAAGACTAACCGTGGCCTCGGGTGCACCTTGATCACGTGCGGCCCGATCCACAGCCGAAAACGTCGCGAAGGACGTGCGCGGGTGCGCGGGGTGGGCTTTGATGACGACGCTGCAGCCGGCCGCGAGGGCGGAGGCCGTGTCTCCACCGGGAACGGAGAAGGCCAACGGAAAGTTCGACGCCCCGAAGACCCCCACCACGCCGAGGGGCTCCAATTGCCGGCGCAGATCCGGGAGGGGTCCCATGGGTGAGTCGTAGGCGTGGTCGATGCTGGCTTCGAGAAAGCTCCCATCTCGAACGACATTGGCGAAGAATCGGAACTGAAAGCAAGTGCGCTTGAGTTCACCCGTGAGTCGAGTTTCGCCCAGTCCCGTCTCGGCGTCGGCCAATGCAATGATCGTCGGTGCGTCCGCCTCCAGATTCACGGCGATCGCCTCGAGCAACCCGGCGCGCCAGACCAGCGACTTGCCAGCCAGCACACTTGCCGCTAGGCGCGCATGCGCGCACATTAGGGCTACGTCCGCCGCCGTCGATTCGACAAAATCAGTCAATTCGCTCTCACCCGTCGTCGGGTTATAAGTCAGAACGTTCACGTCACTCCTTGGTTGATGGTCGAAGGACTTCGACGCCCGCGACACCCACCGTGACGCTCGTCACGGAGTGACCGCACAGCGACACCAGTGCTAAACGATCTAAGTCGTCACCGTAAAACGCGACGTTGGTCGGAGAGAGGATGAACTCTCCCGTCCAGTCATCGATGATCAGCTCCACCTCGCCGTTGCTACTTGCTCGCCAGACCTGATTCGGTTGGTAACACGAAATGTAGAGCGCGCCGTTCACGTCCACGGCCAGACCGTCGGGGACACAGCGAGTAAGTCGAATGACCAACTCAGGTTCTCCCCCGTTGAGCGCCACGCGCCACACCCCCGGCAGCGCCGACGCCACGTAGTAGAGATAGTCCTCGTACACGCAAAGCCCATTAGAGTACTGCACGTCGGGTAGGGCGAGGCGATGGTGCGACCCCGTCGGAGAGATCGAGACGATCGAACCCGTCGGCTCGGTGAATGACCCCGAGTCCGAGACGTAGAGCGTAGCGTCAGGACCAAAGGCCGCGTAGTTCGGATATTCAATCGTGGGGCCATATCGCTGGGGTAGCGAGACATGGTCGTAGCGCCACACCGTGTGGTTGCCGACGTCGCAGAGATACAGTGCTCCTTCGGCGTCGAGCGCCACTCCAAGTAGGACACCGTCAGCGATCGTGTGGGTTATCGCCACGTCGCCGCTCAACTCGATTCGGTAGATCTGTCCAACTTCGCCCCCCGCCCACAGACACCGGCGCACGGGATCCCAACAGATCCCCTCCGCGTGATCAAGGCCCGTCGCCAGAGTTCGCAGGTCCAACGCTTCTTCGACGTAGCCGCTCACGACGCGCTCCTCAAAGTCTCGCCTTTCTCGGCGTCAAAGAAGTGCAGATTCTCGGGATTGAGCGTCAGGTTGAGTCGGTCACCGACCACCACGCGGGCGCGCGCTCCCAGTCGAGCCACCACCCGCGGCGAGTGCCCGGCCGGGTGTGCCGCCGCTTCTTCAGTCACGATATCGTCGTCGTGACCAAGAGTGATGTGGGCCAAGATCTCGGAACCGAGGGCTTCGCGAAGGGTCACGGTGGCGCAAAATCTCCCCGGTGCCTCGGGCGCACAGAGCGTGAGATCTTCTGGGCGCACCCCGAGCAGTACCGGTCGTGACCGGTACTGATCCAAGTCGTGCGAGCGCCGGTACGAGTCCGCGATCTCGACGCTCTGGTCGCCGAAATGCGCGCGCAATTCCCCATCGGCCTCGACAATCGTCGCATTCAGCAAGTTCATCGGGGGTGATCCGATGAACCCAGCCACAAAAGAATTGGCGGGCCGGTCGTAGAGCTCCTCAGGTGTTGCGACCTGTTGGAGGACGCCACCGCGCATCACCGCCACGCGGTCGCCCATCGTCATGGCCTCGGTCTGGTCGTGGGTGACGTAGATGGTCGCAACTCCCAGCAAACGTTGGATCCGCGAGATCTCAGAACGCATCTCGACGCGGAGTTGCGCGTCGAGGTTGGACAGGGGTTCGTCCATCAAAAAAGCCTGGGGTTCGCGCACGATGGCCCGGCCCATTGCGACACGCTGACGTTGGCCCCCCGAAAGCGCCTTCGGACGGCGGTCGAGGTATTCGGTGAGATGCAAGATCTTGGCGGCCTCGTTGACCCGGCGCGCAATCTCGTCCTTAGCGATGTTGCGAATCTTTAACGCAAAGCCCATGTTCTGACCAACAGTCATCTGCGGGTAGAGCGCGTAGTTCTGAAAGACCATCGCAATGTCGCGATCCTTCGGCAAGACGTTGTTGACGACGTGCCCGCCGATCGAGATTGTCCCTTCACTGATCTCTTCGAGACCCGCGATCATTCGTAGGGCCGTCGTCTTACCACACCCCGAAGGACCCACCAGGACCATGAACTCTCCCTCGGCTACGTGCAACGATAATTTGTCTACCGCGGTGTTACCACCGGGGTAGACCTTCGCCACTTGGTCAAACACAATCTCAGCCACGGTCAATTCCTCTCACTACAATAGGCGTCATCGGTCCATTCCCATCGTGA
>JAJZEN010000050.1 GCA_021828545.1 Actinomycetes bacterium | reverse complement strand
CAGACTGAGTCTCACTCAGCGGCTGGCGATGACACGCGGAAGGGAGGCCCGACACCTGTCGGGCCGAACAACTCCGTGAGGAGTGCAGCATGAGTGGACTCACTAGAACTCACTCGGTTGCAACGGTGACTGGCGAAACATCAGCGACAACACTTCGGCGCCGATGTAGCCCCCGATGAATTGGGCAATCCAGTACCCCAGGGCCTGGGCAAAACCAATGCGACGAGCGAGCAGTGCCCCGATTGTCACCGCGGGATTGACGTGGCAACCCGACACCGGTCCAATCGCGTAGGCCAGACCCAGGAGCACCAGACCAAAGGCCCACGCAGTCGCCAGCACCCCCGCCGCCACCGAGCCCCCATCGAATTTGAAACCGAACATTAAAGTGGCCACGCCAACCGCGAAAAACACCAGCACCGCCGTTCCGATTAATTCAGCCAGTAATTTGCGGCCCATGGTCGTCCCCTCTCGTCGCCGGTGCCTACGACAGTTATTACGCGCCATCGGCGCTCACGGGACCATGATGCTGGCGTAAAGGACGCCGAACGAAATACCGAAATACTCGGACTCTCCCGCGTGCCACGCGCTTCGCGTGGTTAGGACCGCGAAGTGCGGCGGCTCACACTGGCACCCCGGGTTGACTGCGAACGTATCTCGCGGCCCCGACGGCTCGGTAGCTCCTCACGGCGTCGCGGACCTCGTCGAGAATCGCCGCGAGGTTCGCCGCCGGGGGAAAAATCTTTCCGATCGACCCGAATAGATAGACTCTCCACTTGTATCTCAAATATGATTAGTTGGTTAAAACCTAATCTCAAATACGAATTAGCGATCGAACATCTCACGAGACGTTGAAGGAATCTCCTCATGACTGATAACGCGGTGACCAAACGTAAAGCGCCCGCCAGGAAGCCCGCGGCCAAAAAGGCCGACGGCGCACAACTCACGAAGTACTACCGCGACATGATGCTGATTCGACGCTTTGAGGAGCGGGCCGCGCGCGCCTACACCGAAGCGCTCATCGGGGGATACTGCCACCTCAACCTGGGCGAGGAAGCGGCCGTCGTGGGACTCATGTCCGCGTTACGTGATACCGACTACCTCTTCACCAATTACCGCGAGCACGGCTACGCCCTCCTGCGCGGCATCGACCCCAACCGCGTCATGGCCGAGTTGTACGGTCGCGTCGACGGCGTCTCCAAGGGTTGGGGTGGGTCCATGCACATGTTCGACATGGCGCATCGACTGCTCGGCGGATACGGCATCGTGGGGGGTCAGTTACCCCTGGCGACTGGGGCGGCGCTGGCCATCAATTACCGTGACCTGGACGAAGTAGTGATGTGCACGATGGGTGACGGTACGGCCAATATTGGTGCCTTCCACGAGTCCTTGAACATCGCGGCACTGTGGCGTCTACCCATCGTCTACGTGGTGATCAACAACGGACTGGGCATGGGTACTACCGTCGCCAAGGCGTCGGCGGAGCCCGAGATCTACCGACGCGCGAGCGCGTACGCCATGGCGTCAGAACGAGTCGACGGGCTCGATCCCGTCCTGGTTGCCGACGCCGCTGCCCGCGCGGTCGCCTCGGCGCGCGAGGGCAAGCCCTTCCTGCTAGAGGTGGTCAGTGAACGCTTAAGGGGCCACTCGGTGGTGGACCCGGCCAAGTACCGTTCCGCCGAGGAGGTGGCGCACCTGGCGCAGTTCGACCCCGTACCCACCCTCGCCGCGCGCTTGGTCAAAGAGAAGATCCTCACGTCCGCCGAGGTCCATAAGATTGACGAGGAGGAGACCGCCCGCGCCGACGCCGCCGACGCCTTCGCGCAGTCGAGCGCCCAGCCCGACGTATCGACACTGTTCGATTACAACTACGCCACCCCCGTGGCCAACGACTCCCGTCGCCTGCCCGGAGAACCCCTCTTCGCCGCAGCCGCCCGACCCGCCCCGGAGGCCTCGCGATGACCATAAAGACGTACCGGCAGGCCCTGCACGACACCCTGCGCGCGGAAATGATGCGCGACGAGAACGTGTTCTTGATGGGTGAGGAGATTGGCGTTTTCGAGGGGTCCTACAAGATCACGGCGGGACTGCTCGCCGAGTTCGGCGAGAAACGCGTGCGCGACACGCCCATCGCCGAGGAGGGATTCACGGGCGCCGCCATCGGCGCGGCCATGCTCGGCCTGCGACCGGTGGTGGAGATCATGACCATCAACTTCTCGCTGCTCGCCCTGGACCAGATCGTCAATCACGCGGCCAAGATCTACGGCATGTTCGGTGGCCAGGCCCGAGTGCCACTGGTCATCCGCACCCCCGGTGGGGGCGGGCAGCAACTCGGTGCGACGCACTCGCAAAACATCGAGCTCTATTACGCCTTCGTGCCCGGCATGAAGGTTGTCGCACCGAGCACGCCCGCTGACGCCAAGGCGCTACTCCTGGCGGCCATCCGCGACGACGACCCAGTCTTGTTCCTGGAGAACCTGGCGCTCTACAACACCAAGGGTGACGTGCCCGATGACGACACCCCCGCGGTCATCGGCAAGGCCAAAATCACCCGCGAGGGCCACGATCTCACGCTGATCGGCTACTCGCGCATGGCCTACATCGCCTCGAACGTGGCCGACGCGCTCGCCGAGTCCGAAGGTCTCGACATCGAGGTCATCGACCTTATGAGCCTACGTCCGCTGGACCGCGAAACGCTTATCGCGTCGGTGAAGAAGACGCACGCCGCCGTCGTTCTCGAGGACGACTGGCTGACGTACGGGATCGGGGCCGAGATCGCCGCCACGATCTCCGACGGCGCCTTTGACTACCTCGACGCCCCCGTGCGTCGCGTGGCCATGGCCGAGGTCCCGATGCCGTATTCCAAAGTTCTCGAGTCCGCCGCCTTCCCCACGAGCGATGATGTAGTGAACGCAATATTCCAGACTCTCGAGGCCGTCGGTCGACGCCTGAAGAAGGTTGGTCAAAGCCATGATTGAAATCAAGATGCCCCGCCTCTCGGACACCATGGAGGAGGGCGCCATCGCTTCGTGGCACAAGCACCCGGGTGACCGCGTGGAGATTGGCGACGTCCTCGTCGAGATCGAGACCGATAAGGCGACGATGGACTACGAGGCCTACGAGGCGGGCACGCTGAGTCAGATTCTCGTGACCGAAGGGGACACCGTCTCGATCGGCACGCCCATCGCCTTGCTCGACAATGGTTCGTCCAACGCCGCGCACAACTCCGCCACCCCAACGCCGTCGCTCGTCCCGGCGGCGCACGACGCGTCTTTCCCCGCCCCCACGGTGCTCGATACCCCCGCTGCTCCCCCCGTGGCGACGACGGACGTCGCCCCGGTCGCCTCACCCGTGGCGGTAATTCCCGCGCACGCGCCCGTCGTGCGACTTCCCGAGCCCGCGCACAGTGGTGGCGACGGTCGATTCGCGTCACCGCTCGTTCGACGCCTCGCGCGCGAACACAATCTTGACCTCACTCTGGTCAAGGGTTCGGGACCCGGTGGGCGCATCATCCGCGCCGACCTCAACGGCCTCCTCGTCGACACGCCCGCTCTGGCGCCCGCGCGCGCCTCGGCGCGACCGACCCTCAGCGCGGGACCCATCGTCGACGAGAAACGCGCGTCCCAAGAGATGACCGTCTCCAAGGCCCGTCGAGTCATCGCACGACGACTCGGCGAGAGCGCTCGCACCATCCCGCACTTCTACGTCACGGCCGTCGCCGACGCCGAGCAGTTGATGGCCATGCGCGAGGACATCAACCAGCGAGCGATCGTCGAGGGTGCAGCCAAAATTAGCGTGAACGACCTTATTATCCGCGCGAGTGCGCTGTCGCTGCGCGAACACCCCGAGGTCAACGCTTCCTACCTCGGCGACGAGAGCACCGTCATACTG
>JAJZEN010000003.1 GCA_021828545.1 Actinomycetes bacterium | reverse complement strand
GGAACTGCTCGAGCATGCGTAAGACCGATCCGCCCTTTTCGTAGGTGAGGATGTCGAACATGCCGCGAGTGTCCTCGGGCGAGACGACCTCGAACTCGATGGGACGGGTCGAGTGCAGTCCGTCGATCTGCATGGCGGCATCTCGGTCGATGCCAAAGCCCAGCCACATCTTCCACTCGGGTCGAAAGGCGTCGGTGCACAGCACTTGCATGAACGTGGCGAAGGCCTCGTTGAGCCAGATGCCCTCCCACCACTCCATGGTCACCAGGTCGCCGAACCACATGTGCGCGATCTCGTGGGCGACGATCTCAGCGATCCGCTGCATCTCGAGGAGGGAAGCGGACTTGGGGTCGACCAACAGCGCCGTCTCGCGGTAGGTCACGCAGCCCAAGTTCTCCATGGCGCCGAAGGCGAAGTCGGGGATGGCCACCATGTCTAGCTTGTCGCCGGGGTAGGCGATATCGAAGTAGTCGGAGAAAAACCGCAGGGCGAAGGCCCCGGCGTCGAGGGCCAGTTGCGTGAGGTGACCCTTGCCCAAGGGGAACACGACGCGCAATGGCACCCCGTCCACGTCGACGGTCGCGGTCTCCTCGAAGGGGCCGACGATGAAGGCGACGAGATAGGTGGACATGACCATGGTCGGCGCGAAGGTGACCGTGCGCCAGCCATTACCCAGGTCGGTGCTCGAGGTCTCGGGTGAGTTCGAGTACGCCGCCAGATCCGAGGGCACCGTCAGGTTGACCTGGTAGGTCGCCTTAAAGGAGGGCTCGTCCCAGCACGGGAACGCGCGACGCGCGTCGGAGTGTTCGAACTGCGTGGTCGCGATGACGTGGCTCCGTCCGTCCTCGTCGGTGAAGGTGGAGCGGTAGAAGCCCACGAGCAGGTCGTTGAGAACGCCGGTGAAGGCAATCTCGAGCGTTGCCGTCCCCGTCGGCAACGCGTCGTCGAAGACGAACGTGGCCGTTTGGAATTTCTCGTCGAAGTGTGTCTGGCTCGAACGCCGGGTCACCGAGTGCGTCGAGATGCTCGCCGCACCCAACGCCAGGTCCAGGGCGTGCAGGGTGACCTGCGACGTGGACTCGACGACGTCGAGGTCGATTTCGACTCGGCCCGCGAAGGTGGCGGCGTCGAGATCGGGGGTCAAGAAGATTCGGTACGCCGAGGGAACGACGGCGCGCGCGAGACGATAGGGATTGGAAGTTGAACTCATGATTCACCACCTTACGGCGAAAAGTTCTACGCTCGCTAGGTGACAACTACGCCCACACCGGTCTCCCTTCGCGTCAAACCGGGTCCGAACCGACTCGCCGTCACCGGCATTGGCAACGCGATGCTCGACATCATCACGCAGGATTCGCGTGAGGTGTACCGCGATCTCGGTCTCACCAAGGCCGCGATGTCGCTCATCGAGGAACACCAACTCGACACGTTCTATCGCGCCATGGGTCCCACTGTCGAGATGTCGGGAGGTTCGGTCGCCAATTCCATCGCGGGTGTGGCCGCGCTCGGCGGAACGTGCGGTTACATCGGCAAGGTGGCGCGCGACGAATTCGGCGAACGCTTCACCCACGACCTGCGCTCCTTGGGGGTCGAACTGGACCTGGCGCTGGCCCTCGACGGCGAGGGCGCGACGGGTCGCTGTCACGTCTTCATCACCGATGACGCCCAGCGCACCATGGCGACGTACCTCGGCGCGTCGAATCAGCTACGGGTCAGCGACGTGCGCGAGGACCTCATCGCGCGCTCGGAGATCACCTACGTTGAGGGGTATCTCTTCGACCTTGCGCCGGCCAAGGAGGCTATCGCTCGGGTGGTGGAATTCGCCCACGTGCATGATTCGACCGTGGCGTTGTCGCTGTCCGACATGTTCTGCGTGACGCGGCACCGACGCGACTTCCTCGAGCTGGTGACCTCGGACGTCGACGTCCTGCTGGCGAACGAGACGGAGATCCTGGCGCTCTTCGACGTGACGACTCTCGAGGCAGCCTTCGCCGCCATCAACGATCTGGGCATCCTCGCGGTCGTGACCCGCGGGCCCCAAGGGGCCGACGTGGCCTTCGGCTCAGGAGTCGCGACGGTCGCGGCATCGGAGGTCGAATGCGTCGTGGATCAAAACGGGGCCGGGGACATGTTCGCGGCCGGCTTCCTCTACGGTCTGGCGCTCGGGGCCGATCCCGTTGAGTCCGCCGAACTCGGATCGCTGTGCGCCGGAGAGGTCATCACTCACCTGGGCGCGCGGCCCGAGAACGATCTCGAGGAGATGGCGATCGAGGCGGGACTTTTGTAGCGCGCGTGGTCGTGGTCGTGGTCGTGGTCGTGGTCGTGCTCGTGGTCGTGGTCGTGCTCGAGGGCGAAGTCGGGCTGCTCAGAAGCGCCCGGAAGATCACTGAGGTCGCGTCGCCCTACGTCGCGTCGCTATATTCCGAGGCGATCCAATTCCGCGTCGAGGTCTTTGGTGCGCGCCGTCTCCCACTTCACCCACGCCGCGGTGATCGGGATGCACGCCAGCAGCATCAGGGAATCGCCACCGATCCACATGATCGAGCCGCCCAATTGCACGTTCGAGAGCATCCATTGTGGCGTCGATCCGCGCGGGGCCATCGCGGCGTAGGCCGGAAACGGCAGCGTCGAGGACATCAAGAGTGCGAGTCCCGTGAAGGTGTCGACCGGTACCGCGGCCATGACGTAGACCAGTCGCAGGCCCGGGTGCAGGGTCCGGCCACGTTCGAGGCCGAAGGCGGCGCGAAAGAAGAGGTAGCCGACCACCAGGAAGACGATCTGTTCGCCGTGGTGGATCCACTGGTGGCGCATCATCCCATTGACGATGCCCGTGAGGTGGGTGACGGGAATGACCACGAAGTACGCGGCGAAGGCGAACAGGGGGTGGGTCACGACGCTCATGAGACGACCGTCGAGGAAGGACCGTATCCGGGTCCCACCCGCCGAGTACGCCAGGTCGAGGGGCGCCGAGAGCGAGAAGAGGGGAGCGGCCACCATGATTAACAAGAGGTGCTCGATCATGTGCGCCGAGAAATATTCCATGTCGTAGACGCCCAACACCGATTCGGTGGCGAGGAACGTGACCAGCAACGCCAGGGCGAAGGACGCGCTGCGCCACCTGGACCACTGCGTGACGCGTGAGGTCCCGCGCGCGTAGAGCAGGCCCGCTACCGCCATCATCACGAGGGGGAGTACTCCCAGGTGCCACTGGTTCACGTGATGCCAGGAGAAGCCAGTCGAGGACATAGGCATACGCGACTCAGTCTACGGACGTGCGAACTCCACCATCGAGAGCGCGAGTAAGGTGGCGCTCGTGTCTTCGAAGTTTTTCAGCCGCCGCGCGCTGGGGGTGCACGTGGCCCTCGTGGCGTGGTTGGTGATGTGCGTCGCGGCGGCGTATTGGCAGATCGGTCGAGCGTTCGGGGGCAATTCCCTGAGTTTTCTCTACGCCATCGAGTGGCCGTGTTTCGCCGTTCTGGGCTTCTACGGCTGGTGGGCGCTGCTGCACGTGGAGAAGCCCACCGCGGACCAGGAGATCGAGCGTCGGGCCTACGAAGAACGCATGCGCGCCGAGGCGGCGCTGGCGCGTTCGCTCGAGGCCAGGGAAGTCGACGATCCCCAACTCGCCGCCTACAACGATCACTTGGCCGATCTCTCGACGCTGCCCAAGAGGAAGCTCTGGGGCCACTGAGTGGACGCCGCGTTTCGTCGATACCGCCTCATGTCCTTCATCACCGGCACGACGTTGCTCTCGCTCTTCGTGACGCTCGCCCTGCACCAGTGGGCCCTGGGTTTCTGGAAGGACATCAAGCCGCTGGTGGTGATTGATGGCGTCGGCCACGGCGTGGTGCTGTACCCGATCTACCTGATCCTCTCGTTTCAGTTCGTGATGAAGGCCCGCTTGAGTCTGGGCTACC
>JAJZEN010000109.1 GCA_021828545.1 Actinomycetes bacterium | reverse complement strand
CTAGACCACTGAAGACCGTGAGACGAACCTTGGGAGGAGCTCGGTAAACGCCGGATTGTCGAGAACTGACTTTCCCCACCCCGAGTTGCTTGAGCCTGAGGTGAACGCATTGATTATTGGTGACTCCTCCACTGTCGACCGCCCCGATGTTGAATCCGTGTCCATCGTCCGAGCACTACCATTCTCCGAGTAGTACCAATACGGTAGGAGCGTCGTCACCATGTCGGTGTCCGCGTGCACGGACGCATCGTTGTCGTGGAGGCATCGATGGTGGCCCGCGCCGAGATGAACGTTCTCGCGGGCGTAGAGCGGCGCCGATGGGGTCTCGTCCTCGGCCCTTGCTCGTCGCGTTTGGGCGAGCGCGTTCGCGAACTTGGTCCGCGCCCGAGTCGGGTCGAGTGGTTCGCCGTGCTCTCTGAGTATGCTCCAACTTTGTGTTTCATCCCACGTACCGCGTCGATATCGGGAGCCAACGCGTAGAATTACCGCTGGTCTCACTGTCGGCCGACCTCGCGCTGGCGTTGTTAATCACGGTGGACATGGGTGTGGAGTTCATGCGCCGCGCCGGCGAAGAACTGGCCACGTTGCTCGCTCCCTCGGGGGTGGAGATTGTGGCGACCGTCGCGACGATGGGAATCCCCGTCGCGATCGAGGTCACCCGAGCGCTGGGTCTCGACCAGTACGTGATTCTGCATAAGACGCCCAAGATACACTTGGCCGACGCCGTGGCCGAACCGGTGCGGTCCATCACCACTGACGCCGACCAGCGTCTCCTCTTTGATCGCGCGCGCATTGGCGACGTCGCGGGTCGACCTCCGTCGCGACGATGGGAATCCCCGTCGCGATCGAGGTCACCCGAGCGCTGGGTCTCGACCAGTACGTGATTCTGCATAAGACGCCCAAGATACACTTGGCCGACGCCGTGGCTGAACCGGTGCGGTCCATCACCACTGACGCCGACCAGCGTCTCCTCTTTGATCGCGCGCGCATTGGCGACGTCGCGGGTCGACGAATCGCCATTGTGGATGACGTCATCTCCACCGGAGCGTCCACCGGCGCGGCCCTTCGCCTGCTGCGCTCGGTGGACGCGAACGTGGTGGCGATCGGTACCTTAGTCACCGAGGGGTCCCTGTGGAGATCATCATTGGGTGTGGACGCGCAGCGGGTCCATGCCCTGGGATCGATACCGGTGTTTCGGCCAGACGGTGCCGGAGCATTCGTCGAGGACTGGGTCGGGTAACGCGCCGAGTTTCGGTGTCGAGTGGGTTCCTCTGATGTTCGCCGCCCCGACTCGTCGGCACCGTGGTTCCGCTGTCGAGTGGGTTCCTCTGATGTTCGCCGCCCCGACTCGTCGGCACCGTGGTTCCGCGAAAATGGCGGGTCGCGAAGAGGAGCTCGGGCCTTGGAGGATGAACGAGGAGTCCGGTTCGGCCGCTGGATCGTAACAATTGTTACAATAATTGCTACACTTGTGTCATGACCTCAGAGATCGTGCGCAGCGCGTCGGACCCTGATGACGGCGACCCCGATACCGCATCGCAGGTGGTGGCGCGGATCTCCCTGGAGGAGAGCGTCGGCTTTCGGCTGGGTCGTTTGGCGCGCGCGCGCCGCGATCGCTGGGCCAATGAGCTTCGGTCCCTAGGGCTCACGCCGCCTCAGGCGGCCATTCTGCGCGCCACGAGGGACAACCCGAGTCAGGGCTTGCGCGCCCTGGCGCGAACGCTCAAATTCGACGCGATGGCGGTCGATCTAAGCGTTGCGTGGATGAGCTCGAAGTCCGTGAGTGGGTGGCGACTACGACGCACGAGGGTGATCGCCGGGTTCGAGTCGTGTCGTTGACCCGGGCGGGTGGAGCGTTGGTGAGCCGCCTGGATGAGTTCGTCCACCACCAGGAGAGCACGTTGCGCACCCACTTGTCGCGCGCGCAACTCGAGGTCTTCAGTGCCCTGCTCGAGCAGCTCGAGCGTGCTGAGGGTATTGGTTGTGACAACGATGAGAGCGACAACGATCAGAGCGAGGAGCAATGATGAGTACTCCGGAGAATCCCGACGCAATCGGTCCAATGTGGGACCAGCGCTACCGTGAACACGGTTGGTCGTCGGTTCCCGACGGCCACCTGGTCGAACTGGTGGCGCACTTGACGCCAGGGCGCGCGATTGACTTGGGCTGTGGAACGGGCCGTAACGCCGTGTGGCTCGCGCGGACCGGCTGGAGGGTCACCGGGGTTGACGCATCGGGCGTCGGTCTCGATAGGGCTCTGGAACAAGCGACGAGCGAAGGACTGAGTCTCGAGACGGTGCAGGCGGACCTCGTGGACTTCGTGCCCGCGCCCTCGTCCTTCGACCTCGTGGTGGTGGCGAACATCCACCTTCTGCCCACCCAGCGTGACGCTTTCTTCGCGCGCGCCGCAACGGCGGTCGTGCCCGGCGGTCATCTCTTCGTCGTGGGACATCACGTCGACGCCCTGGGTAAATCCGGACCGCCGGTGCTCGAACGGCTCTTCGACGAAGCCTTTTTCCGCGACCGCTTCGAAGGGTTCACGATCAAGCACCTCGATCGCCACGACACTCGTTCGGACGCCGGGGACACCGAGGACGTCTCGGTCCTGTTGTGGGCGCAGCGCGATGTGGTGAAGGTGGCACAATGACGGGTTTCAGTCCCGCCTCGTCGACGCACGATCGTCACAGCCTGGCGCTGGTCCTCATTGCCGCGGCGCAGTTGATGGTCATGTTGGACCTCACCATCACCAACGTGGCGCTACCCTCCATCCAATCGAGTCTGCACTTCTCGACGACCAATCTGACCTGGGTGATCGACGCCTACGTGCTCGTCTTTGGCGGGCTGCTCCTCCTGGGTGGGCGCGTCGGCGACATCTTCGGACGTCGACGGATGTTCTTCATCGGCATCGCTATCTTCGCCCTCGCTTCACTCCTGGGCGGCGTAGCGACAACGCAGAGTCTCTTGGTGGGTGCGCGAGCCCTGCAAGGTGTGGGGGCGGCCATCGCGTCGCCGACCGCTCTCGCGTTGATCGCCGTGACGTTTCCCGAAGGTTCGGCGCGCAATCGCGCTATGGCGGTCTACGCCGCCATGACGGCAGCGGGAGGTGCCTTGGGGTTGATCCTCGGTGGCGCGCTCGTCGAGAGTGCCTCGTGGCGCTGGGTGTTCTTCGTCAACGTTCCCATCGGTGCGGTCGTAATCATAGCTACCCCCTTCGTTTTGCCGCGTATCGACGGACACGGTGGTCGTCTCGACGTCCCTGGGGCCGTCTCGGTCTCCGGCGGTGTGGCGTTCCTCGTCTATGGACTCGTGCACGCGCCGAGTGCGGGTTGGGGCGCGACGAGCACTCTGGCGGCGTTCGCCGCTGCGGTGGTCTTGTTGGCATTCTTTGGCCTGGTGGAGCGTCGAAGTCAACAACCCCTCATTCCCCCGCATTTCTTGCGCCATCGCAATCGTGCCGGGGGATACTTCACCATGATGTTGATTGGGGCCTCGATGCTCTCGCTCCTCTTCTTCTTGACCCAGTTCCTTCAGGAAGAGATGCACTACAGTCCACTGCGCGCGGGAGTGTCGTACTTGCCAGTCCCAATCATGGTGGCCTCGACCAGCGTGTTTCTCTCCAAGAAGATCAAGCGTCTGGGGGTGCGGATCTTCTTGACCACGGGACCGTTGCTCGTGGCACTGGGAATCCTTTGGGCGTCGTTCCTGACTCCCTCGTCGAGTTACTGGAACGTCCTGGGCCCGCTAGTGGTCTTCGGACTCGGGATGGGTTTTTCGTTCGTTCCCCTGACCCTCAATGCGGTCTCCTCGGTACAGAACCACGAACAGGGACTCGCTTCGTCGCTTCTCAACACCTCCCAGCAGATCGGCGGCTCGCTGGGTCTGGCGGTCCTGGTGACGGTCTCGGCAACGGTACGCGCCCACCA
>JAJZEN010000054.1 GCA_021828545.1 Actinomycetes bacterium | reverse complement strand
GATCGAGACCGCCGCGACGCTCACCACCCGACTCCTCGAGGCGTTGCGCGCGGGGACGACCTCGAACGCCGACGAGGAGGCCCGCAAGATCCGCGCGTTGGGTCCCGGCGTGCACCTGTCCAACGATCTGGCGCGCGTCGCCCACCCCCAAAAGGGCGAGGTGCTCTACCTCTCCCGGCGTGATCGCGAGATCGACCTCGAGGTCAACCTGGTCGACGTGGGACCACGGCTGCGCGAGGACCTCTGGGGTGACGTGACGGCGGTGCTCACCAGTGCCACCATTCCCGACAGCCTGCCGGCCCAATTGGGCCTGGACGACGTACGCATCGAGACCTTCGCGAGTCCCTTCGACTACGCGCACCACTCCCTGCTCTACGTGCCCGCGAACTTCCCGGGGCGTAACGAGACGGGCGCCGAGGCGGCCATCATCGAGGAGCTGGTGACCCTCATCACCGCCGCGGGCGGACGTACCCTGGCCCTCTTCACCAACCGCGCCGTGATGAACCGGGTCGCCGAAGCCGTCGCGGCGCGACTCGACACGCCGGTCCTGGTCCAGGGCACCCTATCGCGACAGCGGATCATCGAACAGTTCCGCGACGCCGCCGAGGCCAGCCTCTTCGCGGTGACCAGCTTCTGGCAGGGCATCGACGTACCGGGCCATTCGCTGTCCCTGGTGACCATCGACCGCCTACCGTTCTCGGTCCCCAATGACCCCCTTCTCAAGGCGCGCCAGGAACGTTCGAGCAACCCCTTCTTCGACGTCGACCTACCGCGCGCCACGATGCTGCTCGCCCAGGGCGTGGGTCGCCTCATTCGCAACCGGAGCGACCGCGGCGTCGTCGCCGTGCTCGACACGCGCCTGGCTGAGGCGCGCTACCGCTCGCTGCTCTTCAAGAAACTCCCACCCATGAAGAGAACCCGTGATCAGGGTGAGGTCACCTCGTTCCTCGAGGGACTGCGCGCACCCTCGCCGACGACGGACTCGTAGCTCCACCTTCTGCTACTATTTCACTAGTAAATATAGTTAAGTCGGTGTCGCCGACTTCGACCAGGCAGGTACGTTTCGTGCATCTCCATCTCGCCCTCGTACTGGGCAGTGTCGTCGTGGGTTTCCTGGTCGGCCTGACCGGCATGGGCGGGGGCGCCCTGATGACGCCGATGCTGGTGCTGATCTTCGGCGTCGCCCCCTCGGCCGCCATCTCCTCGGACCTGATCGCGGCGCTGTTCATGAAGCCGCTCGGCGTCGCCGTGCACTGGCGTCGTAAGACCATCCAACCCCGGCTGGTGCGCTACCTCTGCTACGGATCGGTCCCGTCGGCGATTCTGGGGACCTACGTCATGCACCGGCTCGGGTCGACGAGACCGGCCGAACGACACCTGGAGATCGTCCTAGGAATCGCCCTCATCGTGGGGGCCGCGGCGATGGTCGGGCGTTCCCTCGTCCCCCCGCGCGCCGTCGAGGACGCGCCCCTGAGCATCAATCGCGCCGTCATCGTGATGGTCGGCGTCATCGGCGGTTTCATGGTCGGGCTCACCTCGGTGGGCGCCGGCTCGCTCATCATCGTCATGCTGCTCTTGATCTACCCCCACATCCGCACCGACCACCTGGTGGGCACCGACCTCGCCCAGTCGCTGCCCCTGACGGCCGCGGCGACGATGGGCACCTTGTTATTCGGCCACGTGCAACTCAACGTCACCGCGTCGATCATCGTCGGCAGCGTGCCCGCGGTGGTGGCGGGGTCGTTGTTGTCGTCGCGCGCCTTCACCCACCGTCTGCGTCCCTATCTCGGTGGTTTCGCACTACTGAGCGGACTCAAGTACGTCGGACTCCCCCCCGCCGCCCTGGGCGCGACGGCCCTGGGCGTCGTCGTGGTGGCGACGGTCATCGCGGTGCGCTCGCGCCCCGCGCGCCCCACCTCGTCGCGCTCGCTCGACCCAGCGACCTTCGTCGAGCCCGCGCTCGAGGGCTGATTACAACCCGAAACGGTCCATGACGTCGTCGCGCTTCTGCCAACCCGGCTCCACCGAGACCTTGAGCTCCAAGAAGCAACCCTCGGGGAGTTGACGTCGCGCGGCGATGCCCACGTCCTTCAGGAGTTGACCACCCTTGCCGATGACCATCCCCTTTTGGCTCTCGCGCTCCACCAGGATCTCGACGATGATATGGGGCCACTCGAACTCGATGACCCGGGTGTGGATGGAGTGGGGCAGTTCCTGCTTGGTCTTTCGCACGAGTTGCTCGCGCACCAGTTCAGCCACCCACATCGCCTCGGGCACGTCGGAGACCTCGTCGACGTCAAAGAGGTACTCCCCCTCGGGCATCTGGGCCTGGACGTACGTGACGAGTTCCTCGGTCCCCGCCCCGGTCTTGGCGGACACCGGGAAATATTCCACGCGCGTGGCCGCCTCGGGGATGCCCTTGTCCTGGGCGATCTGGGTCACCGCCTCGTGCGCGGCCATGAGTTGCGCGGCGACGGCGTCACGCCCGGTCCTGTCCACCTTGTTCACCACGACGCACGCCTTGGGGCCGTTGGGGTGACGGCACTGGTCGAGCAGGGTGCCGATCACGTTGCGGTCCCCGGGCCCGATGGTCTTACCGGACTCGACCACGGCCACGATGACGTCGACCCCGTCGACCGAGGCGCGCGCGGTCTGGTTGAGCCGATTACCCAGACTGGTCTTGGGTCGATGTAGTCCCGGGGTGTCGACGAAGACCACCTGCACGCCGTCCACCGTCAAGATCCCCCGGATGGCGTTGCGCGTGGTGTTGGGACTGGCCGAGGTGATCGTGACCTTGGTGCCCACGACCCGATTGACCAGAGTGGACTTGCCCACGTTGGGCCGTCCGATGACGGCGGCGAATCCCGAACGGGTCATGTGGTTTCCAGTTTCTCGATCAGCACCTCTTCGATGCGGCGGCCGTCCATGCGCACCACCGTGAGCGCGTAGGGTTCGACCTCGAAGACGTCGCCACGCGCGGGCACGCCGCCGGCCAGGTCCAGCACCAGGCCCCCCACCGTGTCCCAGCCGTCCTTGGGAAGCTCGAGGTCGTATTCGGCGTTCACGTCGTCGATGTTGAGCCGACCGCTCACCACCAGTCCGGTGCCCTCGATGAGTTCGACGTCGTCGTCCTGGGCCGGGTCCGACTCGTCAGTGATCTCACCCACGAGTTCCTCCAAGATGTCCTCCAAGGTCACCAGGCCCGCCGTGCCGCCGTACTCGTCCACCACGACGAAGAGGTGACTCTGGCCCTGGCGGATCTGGGTCAGGAGTGACGCCACCTTCTTGGTCTCGGGGACGAAGGACGCCGCGCCCATGTGGTCCTTCACGACGTCCTCGCCGTGACCCTCCGAGACCAGTCCCGCCAGGTGACGAAGATTGACGATGCCGACGACGTCGTCGACGCCCTCGCCCAGCACCGGCAGACGAGATCGGCCGGTCTCGATCGCGGTCTCGAGGGCCTCGCGGACGCTGGACTGGGCCGTCACGTCGACCATGTCGATACGTGGCACCATCACCTCGCGCACGATGGTGTCACCGAACTCGATGACGCTGCGGATGAAATTGCGCTCGTCGCGCTCGATGGCCTCGTCCTCGTGGGCGACGTCGGCCATGGCGAGCACCTCGTCCTCGGTCATCCTAGATTCATGGGCGCTGGCGCCGAAGAGACTGATCACCCCCTGGGCAATGGCGAGCAGCAACGTGGAGATCCACTTGATCGGCCAGAAGTTGAGCAAGGCTTCGACCACGGGCGCGGTCGTGAGCGCCGCCGCGTCGGGGTGTTGGACCGCGAAGTTCTTCGGGATCGCTTCGAAGACGACGAAGATGACCACCACTTCGCCCACCGTCGAGATGAGGAGTCCGGCGGCGCCGAAGAGCCGCGACGCCAGGACGCCCACCATGGTCGCCGAGACCAGTTGACAGATCAACACCAACAACAACAGGGGCGTGAGGAACTTCTGGGGCGATTCGGACAATCGGGCCAGGGCCTTCGCCCCGCGCAAGCCCTGCTCCTTCAAGGACCGCGCGCGCGACTTGTTCATGCGCACCAGGGACGTCTCGGCCATGGCGAAGAACCCCGAGAGGATCAACAGCACCGCGACGCTCGCACTGAGCGCGGTGTCCGAACCGCTCCAGAGCGCCGCGATCACGGCGCGTCCGTGCGGTAGTGCCGAGCCAGGAGGTCGCGCTCGCGCGCCTCCATACGTTCGGCCTCCTCGTCGACGACGTGGTCCCAACCGCGCAGGTGTAACACCCCGTGCACGACGAGCAGCGCGAGTTCGTCCTCGAGTGGGCACTCGTGCTCGCGGGCATTGCGCGCGGCGACGGCGGGACAGATCACGATGTCACCCACTAGTTGGGGGATCTCCGCGACGGGTGGTTCACCCGGCCCCGTGCCACCGGCGTCGGGTACGCGACCCGTGGGGTCGGGTTCTGAGTCGATGGGGAACGAGAGGACGTCGGTGGGACCGCGCTTACCCATGAACTGCTCATTGAGTTCGGCCATGGTCGACTCACCGGTGAAGATCAGCGACACCTCGGCGAGTCCGCGCACGCCCTCCTCCTCGAGGGCGTGGCGACAGAGTTCGACCCAGCGCTCGAGTTCGACGACGTGGTCGAGCTGCTCGTCGGCGGCGTAGATATCGATGGCCATCAGTTGGTGTGACGGTCGTAGGCGGCGACGATGTCGGCCACGATGCGGTGACGCACGACGTCCTTAGCGCCCAAGTGGATGAAGGAGATGTCGTCCACGCGACCCAGGATGTTCTCGATATTGGCCAGTCCCGAGGGTCGGCCGTTGAGGTCGACCTGCGTCACGTCACCGGTGACCACAGCCTTGGCGTTGAAGCCGATGCGGGTGAGGAACATCTTCATCTGTTCGGGCGTCGTGTTCTGAGCCTCGTCCAGAATGATGAAGGAGTCGTTGAGCGTACGCCCGCGCATGAATGCGAGCGGCGCCACTTCAATGGTGCCGTTGGCGATGAGACGCTGGGCGCCGTCGGGGCCGACCATGTCGTAGAGGGCGTCGTAGAGCGGTCGCAGGTAGGGGTCGACCTTGGCCATCAGGTCGCCGGGCAAGAAGCCCAGGTGCTCCCCCGCCTCGACGGCCGGGCGCGTCAGCACGATGCGGTGCACCTGACGGCGGTGCAGGGCCTGTACGGCGGCGGCGACGGCCAGGTAGCTCTTCCCGGTACCCGCGGGACCGATGCCGAAGGTGATGATGGACTTCTCGATCGCGTCGGTGTAGCGCTTCTGACCGGCCGTCGAGGGACGGATCGCCTTACCCTTGGCGCCGCGCACCACTTCGTGGCGCAGCACCTCACTGGGGCGCAGGTCGTCGGCGACCATGTCGATGGTGCGTGAGATCTTGGTGGGATCGAGCGTCTGACCGCTCTCGAGCACGAGGACCAGTTCGTCGAACAGGCGTAGGACCGTGGCGGCGTCGGGTCCGGCGACGCTGATCTGATTACCCTGCACGCGGATCTTGGAGTGCGGGAATGAACGTTCCACCACGCGCAGGTGCTCGTCGCGCGGACCGAGCAACCCCGACATGAGGTGGGTGTTGGGAACGTACGTCGTGGCCATCAGGGCCTCGTCGGCCGCGGCGTCGAAAGTCATCCGGGGGGCCACTGCATCTTTCGTCCACCCAGCACGTGCAGGTGCAGGTGCGCGACGCTCATCTGGGCGTCGGGGCCCACGTTCATCACGAGTCGGTACCCACTCTCACGCACCCCCTCGAGCTCGGCCACGCGTTGGGCCAACAGCACGAGCTCGTCGACGATGCCCGCGTGCTGGGACGTCACGTCGTCGGCACTGGTGACGTGAGTCTTGGGGATCACGAGGACGTGCACCGGCGCCTGGGGTTCGATGTCGCGAATCGCCAGAGCGCTCTCGCTCTCGGACACTGGGGTGGCGGGAATCTCACCGGCGACGATTTTGCAGAAGAGGCATTCACTCATGTGGTGCTCTCATCATTACTCATTTCGCGACGCGGTGAGGGTGAATCCCCATGAACCATTGGTGAACGTTACGAGAGCGGCGGCCACCACGGCGGCTGTTTCCCCTCGTAAGACGGTGGGACCCAGTGACACGCGCCGGCGCGCCACGTCCCACTCCCCCGGTGCCCAGCCCCCCTCGGGACCCACGGCCACCGCCGACACCCCGCGCCAGTCCGCGCTCCCGGCGAAGTCCGCCACCGCTACGTCGGCGGGCACGTCGGCGGGACTCTGGGGTTCGGTGATCTCCAGGTCGTAGGTCCTGCGACACTGCGCGCAGGTCTCCTCGGCGATGCGTCGCCACCGGTGCAGCACCTTGTCGCGCGCCTCGCCGCGGAACTTCTGGGTCAGGCGCGCGCTCACTAGCGGCACCACGCGACTCACCCCGACCTCGGTGGCCTTGGCGAGCGCCCACTCGCCACGCTCGCCCTTCAGCGGTGCCAGGTACAACGTGGTGAGTGCGGGCCGCTCGTCGCGTTCGACGTCACTGGCGACGTCGAGGCCCGTCGCGGTCACTCTCGCCATGCGCCAGGATCCTCGTCCGTCGCACACGACGATTTCCTCGCCGTCGCGCGCACGCAGGACCCGGCGCAGGTGATGATCGTCCTCGCGCGAAATCGCCGGCTCGTTGACGTCGACGACGCGGATCTGGGTCAACGCGGCCACGCGCCGCGGCCACTGCGTGATCATCGTTTGGCTCGCTTACGAAAGAGTCCTCCGCCGTGGTGATCGGCGACGGATTCTCCTCGGTGTTGGGCGAGTTGGCGCAACAGGTCGCGCTCGACGTCGTCGAGCTCGGTAGGTACGTCGACGGTCAGGTGCACGTAGAGGTCGCCGCGGCCACGCCCGTGCAGGTGCTCGACGCCCTCGTGGCGCACGCGGTGAGCGGTGCCCGAGGCACTGCCGGCCTCGACCTCGACCGTCGTCGTTCCGCGCAGCGTGGGGACTTCGATACTGGTCCCCAACGCCGCCTGGGCGAAGGAGATGTGCGCCTCGTGGTGCAGGTCGTCGCCGTTGCGCTCGAAGCGTTCATCGGTCGCCACGCGCAAGTGCACGAAGAGCCGCCCACTGGGCCCCCCGCGCAAACCCACCGGGCCCCGGTCCGACAGACGCATGGTCGAGCCGTCCTCGACGCCCGCGGGGATCTGGATCGTCATGGTGGTGGCGGCGTTCGTGCGCCCCTCGCCGCGACACGTGGGGCACGGTGATTCGATGCGCGCGCCCGTGCCCTGGCAGCGGGTGCACACCGCGGACGTCATCATCTGGCCCAGGATCGAGTTGCGTACGCGGCGCACCTCACCCAATCCCGCGCACTCGACGCAGGTGATCGGCGACGTACCCGGCGCGCATCCGGTGGCGTCGCAGGTCGCGCAGCGCTGGGGCAACGTGACGGTGATCTCACGGTTGGCCCCGAACGCCGCCTCGTCGAGCGTGATCTCGACGGCGACTTCCGCGTCGGGACCGGGCTGGGGACCGCGTCGCTGGTTGGGACGGGCCCCCACGCCACCGAAGAACATATCGAAGATGTCTTGGACCGAGCCGCCGCCGAAAGGATTGCCGCCCGCGCCCACGTCTTGACCGAAGCGGTCGTAGTTGGCCCGGCGCTCGGGGTCCGACAAGATCTCGTAGGCCTGGGAGACTTCCTTGAAACGCGCCTCGGCCGCGGCGTCGCCCGGGTTGGCGTCGGGGTGCAATTGGCGCGCGAGGCGCCGATAGGACTTCTTCAAGTCCTCCGCCGAAACGTTGTGGTCGACTTCGAGAATGGCGTAGAGATCAGTGTTCGGCATGTTCCTCATCCCCACCGAAGTGGCGAGCTAGGTGTTGGGAGACCGCGCCAGCGGCGGCCATCGCTTCTCGGTACTTCATACGCGTGGGTCCGAGCAATCCCACGGCGCCGGCGGGCGCGCCGTCGATGGTCACGGGTGCGACGATCACCGCGCAGGTCGAGAGAGGTTCGAAACCGTTCTCCGCGCCAATGGCGACCGAGAGGCCACGCTTGAGCATGTCCTCGACGAGCGAGACCACCAGCAGCTCCTGCTCGAGGATCGAGAGCACCTGGCGGACCGTTTCGACGCCGTCGAAGGCGTCCGCCACGCGCGACGAGCCCCCGATGAAGACCTTGTCGCCGTCGACCGTGGGGGCCTGAGCGTGCAGCGCCGCCACCGCGTCGCGCACCAGGGCGGCCACGTGGTCGCCGCGCGAGGGGACCTGCACCACGGACTCGAGCAACGTACCGATCAGCAACGCGTTGAGCTGGCGCGAGGCCTCAGCGCACGTCTCGTAGTCCACCTCGAAGGGTGGCGTGAGCGAATGCTTGGTCACCGACCCGTCGGAGAACACCGTGACCAGAAGTTGGTGGTGAGCGTCGATGTTCACGAGTTGCGAGGACAGGATCGAAGCGTGGCTCAACGTCGCTCCCAGCACCACCGAGGTGTAGTGCGTCATCTGGCTCAGCAACATCGACGTCTGTTCGAGCACGTCCTCCACCTCGCCGCGCACGTTGGCGAAGAACTCGCTGACCTGCTGTTGCTGCACGTCACCCAGGACGCCCGATTTGAGGTGGTCGACGAAGTAGCGGTACCCCTTGTCGGTGGGGACGCGCCCCGCCGAGGTGTGGGGCTGGGCGAGGTAGCCCTCGCGCTCCAAAGAGACCATCTCGGAGCGCACTGTGGCGGACGAGACCACGATGTCCGAGCTCGAGGCGACCGAGGAGGATCCGACCGGCTGGGCGGTGTCGATGTGCTCCGAGACCACCGCCTCGAGGATGGAGGCCTTACGCGCGTCAAGATCGTTGACGACGGGGGCGGTCGCGCGTCGAGCCATACTTTCCTCCTTGTTAGCACTCGATTCTACCGAGTGCCAGCCGCCGACCCGTCACGCGGTGTTCACCGAGCAACACGACGCGAGGTGGGTGTGAACGTCCCCACCCGAACCGCGAAACATCTCGTCGCGCCGCGCCACCGATCAAGGCACCGCGACTTTCGAGTCGCCACCACGTCCGCCCAGACCCGTCACCGGATCCGAAAGACCGCGGCGCGAAGGGTGGTCGGACCAGAACTGCGACACCCACTTGATGATGTGAGCGCGACGCGGCGACGAGGAGGTCACCCGATGGGGCTCCTCAGACACACGACACCGGTGAAAATTCAGCAATTCGACGAGATGCCAGTGGACCGCGCCACCACGTTCCTCCCCACGAGAAATGATGATCACGACGCGAAATTGTTCGACCTCGGCCTCGCGAGTCCCGACGACGTGCCCGCACAATTCTCCAATGACTGCGCGCCCTCGCGTCCTCTCGCCGCATTGTCGAGCGACCCGTTGACTGGTAGGGAGCGTCGAAGAGGTGTGTCGGACTCGCGTGATATTCGCTGACAGATCTTCGAGGTCCTCGCACGAACGACCAGCTACGACAGTCTCGCGTCGTGCCGCGACGCAGTCTCTTACTTTAATCTTTATCTCGTCTTATTACATCTTTATCTTGTCGACAAGTAATGCGCACACTGAATTCACCGTGCGCACATGTGCAATTTTTATTGTAATGCCCATGAACTCAACTACCGCAATCAAAGTCCATTCCCCCCGGTCCACTTCCGCCCTCCGACGTATCCTCGCCCTCCCTCTCGCGGTGTCACTGCTGGGCGTCGGCGTCGGCGTCAGTGGTGCATCTCCGACTCTCACGGCGCACAGCACCTCGACGACACCCCTGTATCTACTCTCATCCGAAGGGTACGACTCGGCCATGTGCACCGCTTTCCAAAAGGCCACCGGCATCGTGTGTAAGTTGTCGGACAACTCGACGGGTCCGACGCTCGCCACTATTCAGGCCACGAAAAATAATCCACATTGGGGAGTCGCCTGGACCGACGGCAACGCTCCCTACGCGGCTCTCGACCAGGAGGGTCTGCTCCTCAAGGGCTTCGAGCCCACCACCGGAAAGCTCACCGCCTTGGGCCAGAAGCTTGTTCCCGCCGACAAGAGTTACATCCCCACGGGGCTGACCGTCTCGGGGGCGTTCATCTACAACTCCAAAATCACCCCGAAGCCGCCGACCACCTGGCAGGATCTGTTACTGCCTAAGTGGAAGGGCAAGGTCGGCATGAACAACCCCTCAGTCGATGGTCCGAGCTACCCCATCCTGGCCACCTTGTTTAACTCCCTGGGCGGCGTCACGCAGGGTGAGGCCTTCATGACCAAGCTGAAGGCCAACGGCTTCGTGGTGTCGGAGAACTCGATCAAGGACGAGTTGCTCGCCGGCACCGTCCAGATTGCCATCTCCCAGAACACCAGTGGCATCGGCGCGTCCTACACCAACCCCAATATTAAGGTGTACTACCCCAACCCGTCGGCCGGACTCCCCTCGACCATCGCCATCGACGGCAAGGCGTCCGCTGGCGAGATCGCTGACGCGAAGAGATTCGCGAACTTCGTCTATAGTCCCGCCGGCCAGCAGGTGATGCTCTCGGGCGACCCCCAAGGTGACTCGCAGTTCTTCCCGATCATGGTGGGCGAGAAGTCACGCCCGCGCGTCCCCTCGGTCGCGACAATTCCATTCTCATTCCCCAATCCCTACGTCTGGGGCAAACTCGAGCCCTCGATCAACTCCTGGTTCAGTTCGCACGTCGCATAAATCGCCACGTGAATCAGTACCCTGTACCCACTGACACCTTCCCCTCGAGCCGCGAGGAGGGTGTCAGTGGGTCTCCCCCCGAGCGCCGGACCCTGCGCCACTGGTACGAGTTGGCCCTGAACCGCCTGGGCCGACCCCTCCTCTGGATGGTGCTGGCCGTGGTGTCCATCATCCCGACCGTCGCATTTCTGGCGCTCGCCTTCTCTCCGCGCATCTTCAGCCAGGGTCCGAGTTGGTTCACGCTGGGCGTCTTTCGCCAAGCGTTCTCGGGCATCGAATTGGCTGGCATGCGCAACTCCCTGATGATCGCGGTGTGCGCCGCCCTGATCGCGACGTTCATCGCGTCGGGCCTCGCGCTCATCGCTCAGCGCACTGACGTGCGCGTGGCCAAGTTGATCCCCGCGCTGCTCTGGGGCGTGCTCCTGGTACCTACCTATATCGTCGCGGTGGGCTGGGAAGAGATCCTGGCCAACGGCAATATGTTTTCCCAACTCGGTCTGGTCTCGCCCGTGGTCCGTAACGCCATGCTCGGGCCCGTCGGCATCGTCATGATCCTGGGTTTCTCGGGCGTGCCCTTCGCGTACTTCGCCATGGCCCCAGCGATCGTGGGCATGGGTCGGCGTTTCGAGGAGGCCGCGCGCATCCATGGCGCGGGGATCACCAAGACCACTCGCACGGTGGCCCCCATCATCCTCCCGGCGATCTTCGCCGCCATGATCATCGTCTTCGCCGAGTCCATTGGTGACTTCGGGGTCGCGTCGACCATCGCGGCCAACGCCAACATCCCGGTAGCCACCACCAACATCATGGCGGCCATCGGCACTTTTCCCACCAACTTCCCCGAGGCCGCCGCCGTGGGGTGGTTCCTCATTCTCACCCTCGCCACCGTCATGACCCTGCAGAACTGGCTCCTGCGCAAGAAGAACTACGCCGTCCTCTCGGGACGATCGACCTTCGCGCCACGCTCTCATCCGACGGGTTGGCGACGTGGCGCGCTCAACCTCTTCGCCTACGGCTTCTTCACGCTCACCCTGGTGGTGCCGGCGCTGGGAGCGGTCTTCTCCACGCTGCTCAAGCCCTACACGAACTTCGCCTGGCATAACTTGAGCTTCAGTGCCTACGGCAACGTCTTCACCCAGCAGTCCATAATGCAACCCATCATGGTCTCGCTCAAGATGTCGGTCATCACCGCGACGTTGACGGTCATCTTGGGCGTCGCAGTCGCCAAGGTCCTCACGAGCCCGCGCCCGGGCTGGACTGGACGGCTGATGGACGCGGTCCTCGTAGGTTCGGTCGCCCTTCCGGCCCTCGTCCTCGCCGCGGGCTTCATCTTCGTCTTCAACTTGCCCCTCACGGTGCACATGGGTATCAACCTCTACGGCACCCTGACGCTGTTGGGGATCGGGTACCTGGCCATTTCCCTTCCCTCAAACAGCCGCGTGCTCATCGGGCCGATCAGCCAGATCGACGGTTCGATGATGGCGGCCGGCCGCATCCACGGGGCGCATCAACTTCGTGCCTTTCGTAGGTGCGTCTTGCCCCTGATCGCCAAGAGTCTGCTATGGGCGTGGCTGCTGTCCTTCGCGGCCACCTTCGGCGAGCTGCCCACCTCAGAAATGCTCGCACCCACCGGCGTGCGCACCATGGCGACGGCCATCTTGAGTTCCTTCGAGGCCTACAACCTCGCTATCGCCACTGCCTTCTCGGTAGTGCAGATGGTGATCGTCCTGGGCGTCATCGCCATCGCCTCCCTGATCTTTCGACTCGTGGCCCCCCCGGGGTGGCGAAATATCGACGTCGGGAGGCCGCGATGAGCGCGAAGTTCGACTCCAGTCCCACGCTCAGGGTGCTCTCCCCCGAGCCCCCCCTGAGCGCGTCGCCCACCACCCGAGGCCACCCCGAGCGCATCGTGATCGACGACGTCGAGAAGTACTACGGCGAGTACCGCGCCCTCGACTCAATCCACCTCACCATCGAACCGGGCCAGTTCACGGTCCTGCTCGGCCCCTCGGGGAGTGGCAAGTCCACATTGTTGCGGTGCGTGGGGGGACTGGAGAGAATCGACGCCGGACACATTCGCTTTGGCGACCTGACAGTCAACTCCGCCAAGGTCCACGTCGCCCCCGAACGACGCAACGTTTCAATGGTCTTTCAAGACTTCGCCCTGTGGCCGCACATGAACATCTTCGACAACGTGTCCTTCTCCTTGCACAAGCCGGGGGTCACCAAGGAGCAACGTCGTCACGCGGTGGGCGAGATCCTCGAGCGAGTGGGCATGGCCGACTTCGCCACGCGCTATCCCTCCACTCTGTCGGGGGGCCAACAACAGCGGGTCTCCCTCGCGCGCGCCCTCGTCGGCACTCCCGACATGATCCTCTTCGACGAACCCCTCTCGAGTCTGGACGCGCACCTGCGCGAACGACTGCGCATCGAGATAGCGGACCTGACGCGCGAGGCGGGCTCGAGCGTGCTCTACATCACCCACGATCAGACCGAAGCCTTTGCGCTCGCCGACCTCATCGGCGTCTTGGACGAGGGTCGCCTGATTCAGGTCGCGACTCCCGAGGAGATTTACCACAATCCCGCCACACCCTTCGTCGCACGTTTCACCGGCGTAGCCGGTGAACTCGACGCGGTGATCGTCGCTCGCGCGGAAGATAGACGTCTCCTCGTGCGCGGCGGCGGTGGTGAACTTCACACCCGCGACGCCACCACGCCGACGACCGAGGCGCGAAGCCGCGTCTTCGTACGGGCAGCTCCCCTACGCATTACCGCCCCCGCGGTCGATCACTTCGCGCTCGACCACCGTGAACACCTCGGTGAGCACCGCCGCGATCATGCGCGCCTGCGCGGTCGCGTGGTCGACGTGGCCTTTCGTGGACGCGGTTATGAACACGTGATCGAGCTCGACGGGGGCGACCGGCTCATTGGCATCTTCAGCGAGGATCGATGGAACCGCCACGAGAACATCACGCTGCACGTACCCGGCGACGCGTGCATCGCGTTCGCGCGCGAGTGAATCCTCGCGCCCGGCGTCGGCGAATCTAGTCCTCGAGCTTCAAGGCCGCTACGAAGGCCTCCTGGGGCACCTCGACGCGCCCCAGGTTCTTCATGCGCTTCTTACCCTCTTTTTGCTTCTCCAGGAGTTTGCGCTTGCGCGTGATGTCCCCGCCGTAGCACTTGGCGAGCACGTCCTTGCGGCGGGCCTTGACGGTCTCGCGCGCGATGACGCGACCCCCGACCGCCGCCTGGATCGGCACGTCGAACATCTGGCGCGGAATGAGCTCCTTCAGGCGTTCGGCCATCTTTCGCCCGTAGAAATCGGCGTTGGAACGGTGCACGATGGTCGAGAAGGCGTCGACGGGCTCGTGGTTGATCAACAGGTCCACGCGCACCAGATTGGAGGTGACGTAGCCGCTCTGCTCGTAGTCGAGACTGGCGTAGCCCTTGGTGCGCGACTTGAGCGCGTCGAAGAAGTCGATGACCACCTCGGCCAGCGGAATCGAGTAGCGCAGCTCCACCCGCTCGGTCGAGAGATAGTCCATCTTGATCATCTCGGCGCGACGCGACTGACACAGGTCCATGACCGTTCCCAGGTACTCCGCGGGGGTCAGGATCGAGATGGCGAGCATGGGTTCGTCGATGTGGTCGAGGCGCGACGCGTCGGGGAGGTCGGTGGGATTGTCGATCTTCACCTCGCTTCCGTCGGTGAGGTAGGCGCGGTACACCACCGACGGCGCGGTGGCGATGATGTCGAGGTTGAACTCGCGCTCCAAGCGTTCGCGCACGATCTCCATGTGCAGCAGGCCTAAGAAGCCACAACGAAAGCCGAATCCCAGGGCGTGGCTCGACTCGGGCTCGTAGGTGATCGAGGCGTCGTTGAGTTTGAGCTTGTCGAGCGAATCACGTAGGTCCCCCAGGTCGTCGCCGTCAATGGGGTAGATGCCGCAGTACACCATGGGCTTGGGGTCCATGTAGCCGTCGAGGGCCGTCGACGCGGGCCGTTGGGCCTCGGTGATGGTCTCACCCGAGCGCGCTCCCCCGACGTCCTTGATGCCCGCCACGATGTAGCCGACCTCGCCGGGTCCGAGTTGTCGTACCGCGATCATGTCGGGCGTGCGCACGCCAATCTCTTCGATCTCGTGGTTCTCACCCGCCTGCATCATGCGAATCTTGACGTCGTCGCGCAAGGTGCCCTCAATGATGCGGATCGAGGAGATGACGCCGCGGTACTGGTCGTAGTACGAGTCGAAGATGAGCGCGCGCAGTGGATCGCTGGGATCGCCGCCGGGCGCGGGGATTCGTTCGATCACCGCGCGTAGCAACTCACTGACGCCCTCGCCGGTCTTGGCCGAGATCGAGAGGATCTGATCCGCCGGCAATCCGAGCACCCGATCGAGTTCCTCCTTGCAGCGCTCGGGGTCCGCGGCGGGCAGGTCGATCTTGTTGAGGACCGCGATGATCTCCAGATTGTTCTCGATGGCCTGGTAGCAATTGGCCAGCGTCTGGGCCTGAATGCCCTGGGAGGCGTCCACCAGCAAGATCGCCCCCTCACAGGCGGCCAGGGACCGTGAGACCTCGTAGCCGAAGTCCACGTGACCCGGGGTGTCGATGAGTTGGAGGACGTGGTCCTCGAAGAACACCCGAACGTTCTGGGCCTTGATGGTGATACCGCGCTCGCGCTCGATGTCCATCGAGTCCAGGTACTGCGCGCGCATGAGTCGCGGGTCGACGGCCCCGGTGATCTCGAGGATGCGGTCAGAGAGGGTGGACTTACCGTGGTCCACGTGGGCGATGATGGAGAAATTGCGGATTTTCGCCGTTGCGACGGGAAGAAGAATGTTGGCCACGGTGCCGTCAAGGCTACTGGGCCCCAGCGGGGGGCGGCACGACGCACTTCGGCGCGGTCTGCTAGCCTTGTTGAGCCCGCCGGACACTCTCGGCGACCGAGAACGAGGATTTTCAGTGGCAAACATCAAGAGTCAGATCAAGCGAAACAAGACCAACGAGAAGGCTCGCGACCGTAATCGCGCCGTGAAGTCCGAGATCCGCACCCGCGCCAAGAGCGCCGTCGCCGCCGTCGGGAGCGAGAACGAGGGGTCCGCGTTGCGCCTGGCCGTCAAGCGCATCGACAAGGCCGCTGCCAAGGGCGTCATCCACAAGAACCAGGCCGCCAACAAGAAGAGCGGTCTGATGAAGCGCATCGCTAAGTTGAGCGAGAGCGCGAACGCCTAGTTCGCAGCCACCTCAACCAAAGAAGGCGCCCTGCGGGGCGCTTTTTTTGTTGCCCGCGTCACCCAGCTCGGGCGAGGTCGCGGAGGTCGCGTCACCGGCGCGCGCTCGCACTGAGTCGCGCGAGTCGCGCCACTAACACCTCGATGACGGTCAGGTCGGTGAGGTCCTGATCAGTGTCGAGGTCCTTACCCCCGTAACTGACCCCACCCTTGAGGTCGACGTCGGCCTGGGCGATGAGGTGCACCGCGTCGGTGATGCGCTCCGCTCCCATACGCGAGGACATCACGAGGAGTTTCTTCGCGCCGAAGGCGTTCATGGCGAGCAGGTGCGCGGCGTCCTCGGGGCTGGTCACC